>JAFTCX010000044.1 GCA_017454485.1 Clostridia bacterium
CCTCGCGCAACGCGCGAGGCAAAAGGCGCAGGGAAGGCGGTTTTCAAAGAAAAAACGCCCCCCCTCCTGCGCCTTTTCGCGCGGCAATCGCCGCGCGGTCCCGCCGCCGCCTGTTTTGCGCACGGGAAACCCGTGCGCAAAACAAAGAGGCTGTTGCACTTAGGTGAAAACGGCGTTTTCTTCGACCAATTTGCAAAAAAGCGTGCTTGTACCACAAAACCGTTTGGGATACAAGCACTCTTTATTGTTCGCTTTGACGCTTTTCGCTAAATGCGACAGCCCCAAGAGCGAAAGGCGTCTCACACCGTCAACAGACCCGCGTCCAAGAGGTACTGTCCGCCGGTGCAGTAACGCGCTTTGTCGCTTGCAAGAAAGAGCACCATGTTCGCGGTGTCCTCGGGCTCCACCCACGGCACAGGCTGCAAATTGCCTGCCGAACGCTCGGCGATCTCCTGCGGCGTCATGCCCTCCATGGCGGCAAGGCCGTCATTCATCGGCGTATTCACGCCCGTGGGATGGATCGACACCACACGGATGCCGAACGGCGCAAGCTCGATCGCCCACGATTTCGTAAGGCCGGTCAAGCCCCATTTGGACGCGGCGTAATGCGAAAGGCGGTTCCCGCCGCGCAGACCCATGACAGAGGAATTGTTGATGATCACACCGCTTTTCGCTTTCTTCATATACGGCACAACGCGGCGCGTGACATTCATCGGGCCTTTGAGGTTGATGTCGATCATCGCGTTCCACGCGTCGTCGGTCATGGTGTCGATCTCCGCATAGGCGCAGATGCCGGCGTTGTTGAACAGCACATCGATTTTGCCGAAGGCTTCCATCGTCGCTTGCACGGCGGCGGTCACATCCGCGTCCGAGCGCACGTCGCCGCTGGCGATCAGACATTTGCCGCCCATCGCTTCGATCTCGGCTTTCAGGCTCTTCAGCTCGTCGCTGGTGCCGAATTCATACGCCGGATACTCGATCTTTTTTGCAACGTCAAACGCCGCAACCGCCGCGCCCTCTTTTGCAAAGGCGAGCGCCGTGGCTCTGCCCTGTCCGTGCGCCGCGCCGGTAATGAAAACAACTTTTCCGTCAAATGTTCCCATCAGTGTTCCTCCTTGGTTTCGTTGAGATAGCTGTATAAGACGTCGTCCAGCGGCACCTTCGCCACTGTGTTGAACAAATTCGTCGCGTACATGATCCCGGCAAATGCGATGAGCTGCACAAGCTGGCGGTCGTCATAGCGTTCGCGCAGCTTGTCGTAGATTTCCCCGTCGATGCTGTGCGGATTCTTCGTGATCTGCAGACCGAAATCAAAGAGGAGCTGCTCTGTTTCATTCAGCGTCAAATTTGCCGGATCCTCCCCCGCGTCAATCAGGATTTTGCGGAAAAAGGTACCGCAAATCAGGCAGTCGTTGCCCGTGGAGATCGCGTGGGAAAAAATCGTCAGTGCGCGGTCGCCGAAGGTCGGCTTCAGCTCGTCATAGAGCGTATACCAGTCCATATATGTTTTGAACGCCTGCAAATCGTGCAGCAGCGTGCGCTTCATATTGGTGATGCGCCCGTGCTTTTGAATCTGGTCGTCATATTCCGCTTTCACAGCGGCGTCGGCGGTTTCGTAATCCGTCATCGGAATCAGTTGCATGAGGAGCCTCCTTCATTCAGGTTCATGAGTAGTTTGATATAGAACTGGATACCGTCCAGATAGCTCTGCGTTTTCAGTTTTTCGTCGTTGCCGTGCATCGATGCGCGCTCCTCGTTGGAAAAGCGGAAGCCGCCGAAACGGTAGACGTTTTCACAGATGGACGCAAAATGCTTGGCGTCCGTGCCGCCGTTCATCACATACGGCACCGCTTTGACCGCCGGGTAAACCGCGTCCACCGTGTCTGCAATCAGCGCAAACGCGTCGCAGTCGGTCGGTGAAACCGGTGACGGTTCCACCGTATATTCGCTTGTCAGCTCGGCGTGTTCGCCGGCAATGGAGCGCAAACGCTTGATGATTTTTTCGTCGGTATCCCACGGCGCCACGCGCACGGAAAAGCCCGCCTGCGCCGAGGTCGGAATCACGTTGATCACATCCGAGCCGCGCAGCTTTGTCAGCGCAACGGTCGTGCGCAGCATGGCGTTCGTTTCGGGGTTTTGGCTCATAATCAGCTTCACAAGCGGCGCAAAAAGCCAGAGGTTGGCGAACACAAGCCGCATACCGAACGACGCGTAGCCGGCAATTTCGCGCAGCATCTGCTTTGTGGCAGGCGAAAGGTGCGCTTCAAACGGATGATGCTCAATTTCGTTGCAGACCTTGATGAGCCGGTAGGTGGAATCCGTGTCCTTCGGCGTTGCGGAATGTCCGGGCACGCCGCGCACATTGACAATTGCGTCGATCACACCCTTTTCGCTGACGCCGACCATGGCGAAATCCTGCTTGACGCCGAACGCCGGAGCATGGACAACCGCGCCGCCCTCATCAAGCACAAACCACGGACGGATGCCGCGACTGCGGAACCATTCCACAACGGCGGGCGTGGTGTCGCCGCCCGTCTCTTCGTTGTTGGTAAACGAAAAATAGATGTCGCGCGCGGGCGCAAAGCCCTCTTTCAGCAGCGTTTCACTCGCCTCCAGCAGCGCAGCGAGGATGCATTTGGTATCCACGGCGCCGCGACCCCAGATGTAGCCGGCATGCTCTTCGCCGCAAAACGGCGGCAGTGTCCATTTGCTCTCGTCGGCAGCCACCACGTCATAATGGCTCATCAGCACCACCGGCGCTTTGGTTTCATCCGTGCCCTTCCAGCGCAGCAAAATGCCGTAATCATTGACCGTGTGCGTCTCAAACGCGGCAAAGCAGCGCGGATAAAGCTCCTGCAGCAGCGGCAGAAACGATTCGAACTGCGTCAAGTCCGGTGTGCCGTTGCGCGGCCAGACGGTCTTTTTTTGCAGCAGCAGCGAAAAGCGCCGTAGCGCCTCAGCGCTGTCTATGGGTTTGAAAAACGCTTCGTGTTCCTGCTGCGGACGCGCCTTGAGCTTTTGCGCGCGGATCGCAAGCACAGCAAACACCACTGCGATCGCGGCCGCAACGCCGATCAGAAAATAATATCCGGGTTCCATGACATCCCGCCTTTCAATATCTTTTTTTATGTACCCGCTGATTCATTATAGCTTTCTTGCCTGCGCGTGTCAAGAATCTCATACACGAACACCTCATGGATTTCGCGGTCATATCCCGCATAGAAATCCAGCGGCATCCCCTGCACGATATGCGCCCCGCGATTATACAGCACCAGCAGCCGCGCAGGATCGTGCGCAAAGGCCAGCCCTTCGATTTCGCCCTGCTTGATCACATCGTCCTGCGTTTTTTCCTCTGTCACCCTGCAGTGCGTCGCACCCGGGGCGATCTCGGCGCGGTAAATGTGATCCGGCTCGTCAAGATCGGCGTCGCCGTCGTCAGCAGTGAGATAAAATGCGCCGTCGTGATATGCCACACCCTGGATCCACTGCGGCACCGCGTGCAGATGCACCTTGCGCAGATACGCGCCGGTGTCCAGATCATATTGATAAAGGTAGCGGCCGGAATCGCCGTTTGCCCAGGAGGACATCCAGAGCGTGCGGTCGTCGGGGTTCACGGTGATGCCGGAGCACTCGGTCTGTCCGCTTTCCGGCGCAAAGGGAAACGCGCGCTTGAACTGCAGCGTTTGCGCGTCAAACACGGCGATTTGAATGTTTGACGCCACACCGTCCAAAAACAGCTCCGCCCCGCAGAACACCTCGCCGTCAAACACGTCGATGTCGCCGATATGGTTCACCTCTTGCGAAAAACCAACAGCAAACGGCGCCGCGTTTTCGCAGCAGACGTTCCACTGCGCATCATAGCGCGTGAGCGTTGTCGAGCCGCTGACAATGAAGCCGTTTTTCAACACGGCAATTCCCTGCCGCCCGCGCACCTCATGCACTTCCTTCAAACGGTAATCGATCTTTCCCATAGACAAGCCCCCTTCTTTTTCTATTATTATAGCCGATAATTTCCATTTGTCCAGCGGCAACGCGCAAAATTTACGCCGATCTTTGCAAAGCTCTTGTTTTCTTGTTGCAGGTGTGCTATGATTAGAATGGTTAGAAAGGACGTGATCACCGTGAAAAAGATTTTTGCCTTCCTCTGTTCACTGATCGCCATGCTCGGTGCACTCTTTACCGGTGTTGAAGGCACACCGCTTGACGCGCCGCAGCAGGTTTGTCTGATCGGGCACCGCGGCTACTCTGCCCGCTATGAGGGCAACACGGCCGAAGCGTTTCAAAAAGCCGGAGAAGCCGGCTATCCGGGTGTGGAGACCGATATGCGCCTGACGCTCGACGGTGTATGTGTGCTCAGTCATGACGCCGAAGCCGAATTTGAGGACGGCAGCAAGCTGAACATTGCCACACATACCTACAGCGCATTGACAAAAAAGCCCCTGCGGAACAGCTTTACCGATACGAAGCTGTATTTGTGCAGATTTGAGGAATATCTCGACATCTGCAAGGCATACGATATGATCTGCTTTGTGGAGCTCAAGGGATTCTGGCCGCCGAGCAAGATTATTGCGGCATTTGAGCTGGCGAAGGAACACTATGATCTTTCCAAATGCGAATTCCAGTCGTTCGAACTGCCAAACCTTCTGATTGCGCACGTGGCATTTCCGGAGCTGCGCATCATGATGGCCTGCACAAAAGATGATTTCAACGCAAAAATTGCGCTGCGTCTCGGCTTTGACCTCGATATGCGGGAAAGCGAACTGACAAAAGAAATCGTTGACCGTTTTCATGCAAAGGGGCTGTATGTGAGCTGCTTTACCGTCAACGAACCGGAAGAATTTGAACGCTGCAAACAATGCGGTGTGGATTATATTGAAACCGACGAACTTACACCGGTGTAAATGAAAGGAGTTTTCTTATGAAAAAATGCATCTCTCTTCTGCTCACGGCGCTGCTGGTCTTCGCTGTGATGCTGCCCGCCGGGGCAACGACCATTTTGCCGCCGATTTTCCGGATTGCGGACGAAAACGGCTATACCTTCACTGTGAACGAAACCGAGGAAGGACCCGTGCTCACTGACGTTGAGTTTATCGGCACCTACACCTATCCGTTCTCGGACATGGCGGAGGAAGCGTATGTGCCTAAAACGCTCGGCGGCGTGCCTGTGACAACGGAAAACCTGACCAGCAAAGCCTTCTTCGGCAGCAAAGCCATCACAGGTTTTACCACCGACGCGGACAACACCTGCTTCAGCGTCAAAGACGGACTGCTGTTCACCAAAGACGGCGCGACGCTGATCGCCGTTCCGAATCAAACCATCAACGGCATTTTCCGCATTCCCGACGGCACACAGACCGTTGCCGCGTTCAGCATTCCGCTGGTCAGCGAGAAGGTCGCCGACGAAAAGGCCGTTTGCATTTGCATTCCGGCTTCCGTCAGTGAGATTTCGCCCGACTTTGTCGGCGGAAGAGCACCCGCAATTGCAGGCTTTGCCGATTCCGCGGCGCAGCGGTTTGCCGAAGAAAACGGCCTGCCGTTCATCTTGCTCGGCGAAGGACACAAGCACAGCTATTTTCGCGCTGTGACCGAAGCGACCTGCACCGAAAGCGGAAAAACAGTTGTTTCCTGCCCGTGCGGCGCAGTGGCCTACACGGAAGAAACCAAACCGCTCGGCCACGAATGGAGCCGTCTCACCAAAACACATGACGACGGCAAGGATTATGTGGAGATTTACTGCATCCGCTGCAACGAGATTCAACAAAGCTATCCCGTGGACGAAGAAGGCAATGTGCTGTGCGACTGCCGCTGCCACAAGATCAACAGAACATGGGCGCTTGAGCTGACGAAGGACAACTGGAAAGAGGTCTTTCGCAATTTTGTGTTCCGCATCAAGCTCGCTTACTGGCACATGTTCGGCATCAACCAATACTGCGCCTGCGGTGCGCGTCACTTTTAAGGAGGACTGAGCCATGAAAAAAATTCTATCTGTGTTCCTTGCGGCGCTGCTGCTTGCGCTGACCTTCGTTCCCTTCGCCTTTGCCGCCGACCCCTATCCCGAAAGCGCGCACAACTATGAAAACAACACGCACCAAACCTGGACTTATACGCACCCGAGCACCGTTGCCGGACTGTATGTGACATTCTCCTACGACACAGAGTTTGACGCAGGCGAGCTGTGGTTCCTCGACGAGGACTTCACCGAGTCGCAGCTTCAGGAATACGCCGAAAACGGCTTTGTGCAGACCGGCGACTTTTTGTCGATCTATGACGGAAACGGTTCGCTTTACGGAAGATTCACCGGACGCTGGCTTTCCGGCGAACGCATCTATTTGCCCGGAAACAGCTTCACGCTCAAGCTCGACAGCGACGAAGCAGGCACGGCCTACGGATTCCGCATCACAAGGATTTCGCCGGTCATGGACAAATATGCGCTGTTGAACTTCCATCTGGACGACAAGGTCACTTCACTTGTCAGTGTGGACGGCGATCTGATCCACCTGCCCGGCGCATATAAGATGCTGCAGGACGGGCACCGGATGATCGTCGGCTGGAAAACGCAGGACGGCGCGTGCTATTACTATGACAACACCAGCACGCCCTACGTCTATGACGAGGAAACAGACGAATATCACTACGATCACGACATTGCCGCCGCGATCGACGCCACGGACATCACCGCGCAGAGCAAAGCGGTCTATGATTTTTATCCAATCTATGCGCCGCTGAAAATGGCCAAGGATGAGGTGTTCTCCTTTGTCAACAGCAGCAGCGTGTTCAACGCCGACATTGAAGAGGGCTATCTTTACAAGCCCGAACACCTGCGCCAATTCTGCAAGGACTGGATCGCCACCTTCGGCCTTTCGCCGCTCATGCCGGTGGCTGCGGCAGGGCTGACGTTCTTCATGACCGTTTGGCCGACGCAGGAGTTCGACGGTTCGTGCTGCGGCTTCCCGGTCGCAACCATGCTGCAATATTACGGCAAGCTCGACCTGCTGTCGCGGCAGGGCGTCAGCAAGGTTTCGGAGCTGGAGCCGGACGAGGAGCTGCAAAGCATTGTCAATTTTTATAACAACCAGTGCGTCGCGGCGCATGTGACCAACCACAACGCCATTGAGCGCGGCACCGCGGAATATCGCGCACAGCTCAAAAAGCTTTATGAAACGCTGCAGGACGGCACGCCGGTTTACTTTGAGTTTTACCCGGGCGCACAGCATCCGCTCAAAACGTCCAGCATTGAAGACATTCAGGGCTTCACGACCTCCGGCGCGCACGGCATTTTGCTCACCGGCGCCTACACCGACGGCAAGGGCAACCATGTGCTCATCGGCTGGGACAACCGCTCCTCGTGCTATGCCAACGGCACCTGCGATATCCTTTATATCGACAGCGAGTTCAACGATGTGATCGAGCGCTGCTACTACGACAAAAACACGTTTTATTTGCTCGACGGCTTCTCCTGGAACGAGGATATCAGCGTGTATGATTCCTTCAAGGTGGAAGGTACGCCGAATCCGCTGGCCTGGCACAAGGCGTTTTTCAAGAACCTGAAATCCCTTTTGCAGCAGTTGTTCGACCTGTTCTGGCAGCGGCTGAAAGATAAGTTTTAACGCTGGTCATGCTGCCGCCGCAAGCGAAGCTTGCGGCGGTTTTTCGCGCTTTTCGCACCGCGAAAAGCGCGAAAAAGGCGGCGGGGCGAGCCGCGCAGCGAACGCTGTGCGGTCAGCAGGGCGCAAGAGGAATCCGCCATTTGCCGAAACATGCACCTGCGCCCTGCTGCAGCACGGCGCAGCCGTGCGCAAAAACGCCGCAGGCCGAAAGGCCTGCGGCACCATACGTCTGCGTATATTCAACGGCTTACTGGAACTTGAGATAGATATCGAGGCTTCCGCCGGTCTCGCCCTTCGGTGCGTCGCCGACCGTGTAGCTCATTCGCGTCATCCCTGCAGCCTTCTCTTTGGCAATCTGTTTGTCGAGCGCCGCCTTGAACGCGTTGAGCATATCAAAGTCAAGCAAGGTGATGCGCGCGTCGATATACAGGTCACGATAGGTGTTGAACGACTGTGCTTCAAACGGATTCACCATACGCACATAACCGAACTTAAAGCCGGTGATCCACCAGTAGGAACCGTAGGGGCGGTGGAAGGCGTGATCCCATTCCTTCGTGTCGTAATTATACTTGTAAAGATCCATCTCCATCATCAGAAGATCTTCATCTTTCGCGCAATCATAATGCTCCGCGTTTCTGTCGGTATATTTCTTATACACGCCGACTTCGCTGCCGTAAAGCACCATGCCGTACTGACCCTTCCAGGGCTGAATCATCCATTCTTCGCCCTCATGGCAGGTGAACTGGATGGGATCTGTGTCATACTGGATCATGACTGCCTGCGAAGCGATGTCATAGACCTTGTTAAAGCCGAAGTTGCGCTGCCAGGGGTCTTCCGCCGTGCAGAAGCAATCCTCTACCGGGTCGTACAGATAGCCGACAATGCCGGTTTTCTGCGTCGCGTCGCTGTAATACTTCTGCGGTTCGGCAACATAGGTGTAAGCGTGCGAAACAGTATCGCTGAACTCGCTGTAGCTGTAATGTGCGCCGTTTTTCGCCGCGGAGCGCACGCGGAACTGATAGTTGCCGCTGCGGTCAAGACCCTTGCAGGTGTAATACACGGTCTTGACGCCCTTTTCGTTGGTGTAGGTCTTGCACACACCGGCTGCCAGCGCTTCTTCGTTGAAAGCACTGACCCATTTGCCGCTTTTGAGATCGAGTATGGCGAGGTCGTAGCCGTCCGCGCCGCTGACCGCCGTCCACTCCACGCAGATGGCGTGCTGTGCGGCTGTGCCGGTACGCGTGATTTTCGGCACATCCGGGATCGGATGCACTTCCACCACGTCGGTGTAATCCGTGTAAACCTTTGCGCCGTCTTCGGTCGCGTAGGCGCGCACGCGGTAAAAATACTTGCTGCCTTTCGAAAGCGCCTTGCCGCTTTCGACTGCGCTGGCTTCATAAACGGTCTCTTTCGTGTCGGCAATCATCTTCCAGCCGTCGTTACCGTTGGCGCTTTTTTCAATCTGATAGCCCTGTGCGCCCTTGAGCGCGTTCCAGCTCAGGAAAAGATGGTTGCCGGAATCAAGCGTGCAGTCAAAGCCCGTGATCGTACCGAGGATCGTTTCGGCGGTCAAAACCGCGCTGAAGCCGGAACGCAGCGTGTTGCCCTTATAGGCTGCAACGCTCTTCACCGCAAAGCGGTAGGTATTGCTCGGCTGCAGCCCGCTGACGGTGTAGGTTGTGCCTTTCACCGTGTCAAGCAGCTCATATTCCAGCGTTTTTTCGTTGCGCTGATAAAGCTCATACGCCGAAGCGCCGTCCGCCGCCTTCCATGCAAGCTTGAGCTTTGTCGGGCCGGCGTCCTTGAGCGTCAATCCCTTGACTTTTGCCGGCTTGATCGTCAGCTTCACCACGGGGCTGACCTTCGTTTTGATGATCTGGCCTTTATACTTGGAAAAGGCCTGCACTTTGAAATAAACCTTGCCGGGCGCGGCGGGGAATTTCACAGTGTACTTCTTCTGGGTCGTCTTTGCAACCTGCACATATTCCTTGGCGGTGCTCGCGTCCTTCTGGAAGAGGTAGTAACCGGATGCGCCCTTGCCGCCGGTCCATTTCAGCGAAACATAAGTACCTGCGGATTTCACCACGGTCACAGCCGTCACCGCTTCAGGCACAACCTTCGCCTTCACGCCGTCGCTCGGCGCAGCCATGCGCTCAAGATCGCCAGATTTTGCAACGGATCTGACCTTGAACCAAACCGTGCCCGGCGCGGCAGTGAACTTGACTTTAAAGGTTTTGTTCGTTGTGGTGTCCAGCTTTTTAAAGCTGCCGTTTTCGGTGCTGCCCTGATAGATCACATAATACGCAGCGCCCTTGGCCGCCGCCCATTTCAGCTTAACGGCGTTTGCCGTTGCTGCCGCAACCGTCAGCTTGGTCACCTTTTCGGGATCGGAGAGCACGCTGAGCTTTTCCGACGGCTTTCCATAGGCAGTCTTGCCATTTTTGAGAAGGTATGCACGCACACGGTAGGTGTACTTTGTGCCGGGCGAAACCTTGTGGGCAAAGGCAGTGCTTTTGACTGTGCCTGCGATTTCCCATTGCTTCTTTTCGGCGTCATAGGTTTGAATCTGATAACCGCTCGCTTTGGAAACACTTTTCCATGTGAGCTTGATCTGCGTGCTGCTTCGCGCAGACAGCGAAAGCTTTTTCACCTGTCCGACCGAGGCCGCAAAGCCGACCGACGCTGTGGAGATCAGCAGCAGACAGACCAGCAGAAACGCCAGCGTGCGATGGATGGTTTTTCTCATAAGAAATCTCCTTAATTAAAACTGATGTAAAGGTCGAGATCGTCCTTTCCGTAATCGGCAATGGTGATCAGATCACTCTGCGTCTGCTTCACCGCGTTGACGAACGCGTTTCTCATATCGAAATCGAGCATCGTGATCTTCGCTTCGATGCGAAGGTCGGGATAAGTGCGGAAGCTTCTGGTGAGCTTTGCGCTGAGCAAGCGCGTATAGCCGAGCTTGAAGCCGGTGATCCACCAGTAAGAGCCGTAGGGACGGTGAATTTCACGGTTCCATTTGCCGAACGCGTTCCTGTGATAGATGCTCATCTCCATCATGAGCTGATCCTCGTCGTTCACGCAGTCATAATGCTCCACATCACGTTGGATATACTGCTTATAGATGCCGATCTCGCCGCCGTAAAACAGCATGCCGTACTGGCCCTTCCACGGCTGGATCATCCATTTTTCGCCCTCGTGACAGGTGAACTTCACGGGCACCGTATCATACTGGATCAAGAACTCCGGCGAAGCAAAATCGTAGCCTTCGTTGAAGCCGAAGTTGCGCTGCCAGGGATCGTCCGCCGTAAAGAACACTTTTTCAGCCGGATCGTACAGATAGCCGCCGATGCCGGTTTTTTGTGTGTTGTTGGAATAATAAGTATCCGGCTCGGGCTGATAAATGTATTTATGCTCATAGACGTTGCTGAATTCGGTGAACATCTGCTCGTCGCCGACATTCACAAACGCGCGCACGCGATAGCGGTAGATGTCGGAGGCGGTCAGCCCCTTATCCAGATAATAAACGGTGGAAACGCCGTCTTCATTGGTATAGGTTTTGAAAACCTTTGCACGCATCGGAGAAGACACGAGCGACGTCCAGGCGTTTTTGTCGGCGTTATAGAACTGCACCTCATAACCGTCCGCACCCGCCGCGGCTGTCCATTCCAGACAGACGCCGTGCTGCGCGGCTGTGCCGGCACGGGTGATCACCGGCGTTTCGGGCAGCGGATGAATCTCCAGCACCTTGCTGTAAGAGGTGTAGGTCACGTTGCCGTTTTCGTTCGCATAGGCGCGCACACGATAGAAATAACGTGTTCCCGTTTTGAGCACGCCGTCGGGCTCCTTCGCGCTCACATCCGCTTCCGGACGCTTCACGTCGGCAATTTTTTCCCAGCCGCTCTTGCCGTTGGCGCTTTTTTCAACCTCATAGCCGCTGGCGCTGCCGATCTTGTCCCAGGTCAAAACCGCTTTGTTGTTGCTCTTCAGCGAAAAACGAAAACCGGTGATGGAAAGAAAGCCGGTGGAAACGCTCAAGATCGGTCCCATGGCGCTGCGCTGAACATGGCCGTCGTAGTTTGCGACCGATTTGACCGCAAAGGTATAGGTGGAGGACGGCTCCAAATCTGTCACCGTCACCGTCGGTTCCGTGACCATGGTGAGGATGTGATACAGATAGGTGCGCTCGTCGCGCTGATAGACCTCATAAGCGCTAGCGCCGTCTGCGGGGTTCCATGTCAGCGTCACCGACGTCGGCGCGGCCTTTTCCACCTTCAGCGTGTTCACGACCTGCGGTTTCAGCGTCAGCTTCAGCACCGGGCTGCATTTTGCAAGCAGAGCCTGTTCGCCGTTCATCGTTTTGGACTGCACCTTGAAATAAACGGTGCCGGGCGCTGCGGAAAAGTGCACGGTCGAAGACGTTTTGGCTGTTTCTTCCACAAGGACGTATTTCTTTTCCGTGGTCGCATCTTTTTTGAACACAAGATAAGACGCCGCGCCCTTGGCCGCCGGCCAGCGCAGCTTGACCTTTGCCGCGCCGGAAGATTCCGAAACCATCTGCAGCTCGGAAACGGCTTCGGGCTTCGTCATCACGGGAAGCGCGCTTGACGCTTCGCCGTAGGTGCGCGTTTTACCGCTTTCAAGAAACGCCTTGACGCGGAAGGAATAGGTGGTGCCCGGCGTCAGCTTTGTGAGCTTGATGCTGTTTTCGGCGGTCTCTTTTTTCGGAATCCACTGCGTCTTGGCGGAATCAAAGCTTTCAATCACATAGCCGTCCGCCTTGGAAACGGCTTTCCATTTCAGTTCCACCTGCGTGCTGCTGCGCACCGCAAGCTTGAGGTTTGTAACCTGTTTGAGCGACGCGGCAAAGCCGACGGCGGCAGTGCCGATCAGCGTCAGACACACGAGAAGCAGCGCAAGAACGCGCCGGAGAGTTTTATTCATGGGGTGCTCCTCTCTTTTTGAAACACTGATTCATCCGGCTGCGTGACCCGGCAAAACACTGCCGGGCTGCACACCGAATGAATCAAAAAGGTATTACTTTTTTATTGCTTTTTTAGACGTACGCGATCCAGAAGTCCAGACCGCCGTTTCTAAAGTCGTACTGTTTCAGATCTTCGGGCGGATTCAGAATTTCGAAGCGGCCGATCTTTTCGCCTTTTTCGTTGACATAGGGATACTTCGTCTTGCCGGCTTCGATCTCTTCGCGCAGCGCTTTGTTGAACGCTTCGGCCATATCGTAGTCGAGCATCGTGATGCGGAAGGTGATTCTCACATCCGGGAAGTTCATGTTGTTCCACGCCTGGAACGGGTTGACCATGCGGATGAAGCCGAACTTGAAGCCGGTCACCCACCAGTACTGGTCATACGGACGCACGAACTCCGGCTCCGACGGGAAGGTAGTGGAGCCTTCCGGTCTGCGGTAAAATTCCATGCTCATCATCAGACAGTCGTCGTTGTCCACACAGTCATAGTGTTCGATGTTGCGGTCATTCTTCTGCTTGTAAACGCCGACCTCGGAGCCGTACAGAACCATGCCGTACTGACCCTTCCACGGCTGGATCATCCATTTTTCGCCGCCGTGGCAGGTAAACTTGATGCGGTCGGTATCGTAGGGCAGCATGATGAACGGGGAAGCGATGTCATAGACCTTGTTGAAGCCGAACACGTGCTGCCACGGCTCGTCCGCGGTATAGAACACGCCGTTCTTCTGGTCATACAGATAGCCGACGATGCCGGTTTTCTGCAGCTCTTCGGAATAATCGTTCTTTTCCTGCGGCTTCACCGGGTAATCGTAGTGGTGGCTCTTTTCTTCGCTGTATTCGCTGTAGACATGTCCGCCGTTGTCAACAAAGGAGCAGACGCGGAATTTATAGTCGGCGGTTTTCGGAGCGGGATAGCAGTAATATGCTGTCTTCACACCTTTTTCGTTGGTGTAGGTTTTAAACGTGTTCGCTTTGGTCAGGTCGTCCACGGGGGTGTCCCACTTGCCGTCAAAATAGACCTGCAGCTGATAGCCGTCCGCGCCGTCCACGCTGGCCCACTCCACGCAGATGCTGTGCTGGGAAGCGGAACCGATTCTCGTGATTTCCGGCACACCGGCTTTGCCGCGCGCGTTGATCGGGCCGGCATAATCCGTGGTGATGCGTTCGCCGTTTTCATTCGTATAGGCGCACACGCGGTAGCTGTAGTTCACGCCCTGGGCAAACACGCCGTTCGGTTCCACGCCGGTCACTTCAAAGAAGCAGTCCTTCGTGTCGGCAATCTGCGTCCAGGTTGTGCCGCCGTCCGTACTCTTTTCAACAAGATAGCCGTCGGCGCCCTTGACTTCGCCCCAGGAGGCAAAGGTCTTGCCGTCGTTTTCCATATTGATCTGGAAGTTCGTCACATTGTTGAACTCCGTGGACACATTCGTGAGATAATCGCTCTTCGGCGCGCGCAAGGTCACGCCCTTGTATTCGGCAAGCGCGGTCACGCAGAAGTTATAGGCGGTATTCTTTTGCAGGCCGGTGACGGTATAGGTCGTTTCGGTCACCGTTGCGATCGGTTCATATTCCAGCGTCGCCTCGTTGCGTTTTGCAACCTCGTAGGCCGTTGCGCCGTCGGACGAGCTCCAGACGAGCGTGAGCGTGGAGGACGTTGCGTTCATATAGGTCAGACCGACCACTTTTTCGGGTTTGAGCGAAAGCTTCACAGCGGCGCTGTTTTTGCCCTTGGTAATCACGCCGTTCAGCTTGGAAAACGCCGTCACCTTGAAATAAACGGTGCCGGGCGCTGCCGGGAAGTTCACCTGATAGCTCGTGTTCGCGGTCTTGGCGATCTGCACATATTCACCGCCGGTCGTTGCGTCCTTTTGCAGCACATAGTAGCCGGTCGCGCCCTTGCTCGCGTCCCATTTCAGGTTCACGGACGTGGCGGAATAATCGCTGACGGTCACCGTGGCAACGGTTGTCGGCAAGAGCGAAACCTTGAACGCGGGGCTCGCGTCGGCGTTGCGCAGGAGCGAGCCGGATTTTGCCGAGGCTTTGACTTTGAAATACAACGTGCCCGGCGCGGAATCGAACGACAGCTTATAGCTCGTCTTGCTCGTTTCCACGATCTGCTTGAACTTGCCGTTTTCCGCCGTGCCCTGATACAGCATATAGCTCGTTGCGCCCGCAGCGGCGGCCCAGCTCAGCTTCACAGACGTCGGTGTGGCGGAGGAGGCCGTGATCTTCATCACGCGGTCGGGGTTCGTCAGCACCGAAAGCTTTTCGGAAGCGCTGCCGAACACACGCTCACTGCCGTTTTTCACATAGGCTTTGACACGGTAGGTGTACTTTGTGCCGGGGGTCAGGGATTTATCCACGAAGTAGGTGTTTGAGGTGTAGTCCTCAATGTTCCACACCCTTTCGTCGGCGTCGTAGCTTTCGACCAGATAGCCGCTCGCCTTGGATACGGATTTCCATTTGATTTTGATCTGGTTGTTTGTGCGCGAGGCAAGGGCAAGATTCGTCACCTGACCGACCGCAGCGGCAAAGCCGACCGTTGCGGTTCCTGTCAGCATCAGAATGGCAAGCAGCAATGCCAGCACTCTTTGGGTTGTCTTTTTCATGTTGAAACTCCTTTTAAAAAATTTTCACGCCGCCAAACGGCCTGATTTGCAAAACATAACAAGCGTCTTTTGAAAACAGCGCTTTCATCGACGCGATATACGCCGGCAGCAGATCATTCGGCACAAAGGCCTGAATGGTTCCGGCAAAGCCGCCGCCGTGCACACGCCAGGCGCCCTTGCCCTTGAGCACCTCTTCACTGACGGCAAGCGCCAGCGACAGCGGCTGTTGGCACGGAAACTTGGATGTGAACACATTCTGGTTATACATGTAAGAGGAACGTCCGCTTTCGATGATCAGCGACAGGAACTCGTCGATTTTTCCGTTTTGCAGCGCGGCAACCAGCGCGTCCACGCGGTCGTTTTCACCGAAGAAGTGCAGCGCGCGCAGCACAGCGCGTTCGCCCGTCTGCTTTGCGATGGCCGCCGCGTTTGCAAGCACGTCCTGTTTTGTGACTTCCCGCAGCACGTTTTTGCCGAAGAAGTGCGCCACTGCCTCCATCTCGGAGCGGATGGCGGCGTAATCGTCGGTCAGCCCGGAATGGCTGCCGAGCGTGTCAACGATCACAAGGGAATAGCCGCTCTTTGCAAAGTCAAAATCCACCTTTTCGATCACCGGGTTTTCCGGGTCGGCAAAATCGATGGCAACAAAGCCGCCCACGGAGCAGGCCATCTGATCCAGCAGACCGCAAGGCTTATTGAAATAGACGTTTTCGGCATACTGCGCAATCTTTGCAATCTCCACCGGGCTCACGGCGCCGTCGTTGTAAAGCTCGTTGATCATGGTGCCGATCAGCACCTCAAACGCCGCCGAGGACGAAAGCCCGGAGCCGGAAAGCACCTTTGACGCCGTCGTCGCGTCAAAGCCGCCGATCTGATAGCCGAGCTGAACAAACCGGGAAAGCATACCGCGCAAAAGCGCAATGCTTTTGCCGTATTCCTGCGCGCGGATCGCAAGGTCATCGCAGGATACCACATCCATCGGGTAGCCGGCGGATTTGATGCGCACGGTGCCGTCGCTGTTTTTGCTCGCAACGGCAATCGCGTCCAGACTGATGCCCGCGGCAAGAACCTTGCCGTGGTTGTGGTCGGTATGGTTGCCGCCGACCTCGGAACGGCCGGGCGCGGAAAACAAAGCAACGTCGCGCTGCTTGTCCTTGTCGAACTTGTCGCTGAAATCGGCAAGCACCGCAAGAAAACGCGCATACTGCTCGTCGTATTGCGCCGGGGTGTAAACCTTGGCGAACGACTCGTTCAAGCTTTTGGTTTCCAGCAGGTCTTGCATTTGGGTGAATTGCGCCATAAAAAGAACTTCCTCTCTTTGTTATCGTTCTGTGGTTGTGTGGTTTATTGCTCCGCTTTTCTTCCGCTGAGATAGCCGGTCAAGCCGAGCACGCCGTTGAGTCCCAGCAGCACAAAGCCGGAGAACAAAAACAGGAACACGAACGGCAGCATGAATTTTGCCGACAGCGGATCATAGACGTTGCGGCCGATGACGGTGTAGGAAAACAGCTTATAGGAAAAGCCGAGCACCGAAACGACCAGATATTTCCAATAGTTGATGCCCGTGGTGCCGTAAAGCTGGCTGACCGAATTGATCGGCAGACACGGCACCAGCCGCAGAAAGAACAGCACCAAGGTGGAGCCGAGCTTACTTTTATCGATAAACTTTGACGCACGGTCATAGCGGCGCAGAATCTTTTCCGCGTTGCCGCCGCCGAAACGCTTGCCCCAAAAAAATTTGATTGTGAACAGGACCGCAAGGCCGACGATGTTGATCGGAATTGCGTAATACGCCGGAAACAGCGCGCCGCTGACCACGCAGATGCAGGAGATCGGGAACCACGGAATGATCGCCTTGAGCACAAAGTTGCCCAAAATGATGAGCACCGAGCCCCAGGTCGCGCCGTAGGTCTGGATCCACTGTTCAAAGTTGCTGAGCGTTTCGGTATATTTATAGTACCACTCCATCGCCTCATCCACTTCGATCAGCCGCAGAAAGATGATCATGGCCAGCGCAAGCAGAAAGCAGATGAAAGCAGCGAAGTTCATGATATAACTTCGCCCGACTTTTTTTTTCAAACAAAACCCTCCGAAGGCACAGCGCGTCAAAAAGGGCGCACAGCGCCTATATTCTTTTCTATTTTATAACAAACAAACTTTTTGGTCAATATGTTTTTTCATTTTTTCAGAAAACTTTAAAAGATTTTAAGCCTTGACAAACCCATAACAAATTTGTCATAATAGTGGTAACATTTCCCCGCAAAGCGGGAAAGGAGCGTTTTTATGAACCTTGTCATTCTCGACGGCTACGCCGAAAACCCGGGCGATCTTTCCTGGGACTGGCTGCGGGAAAAGGTGGACAGCTTCGTTGTCTATGATTACACCGCGCCGGAAGATGTGCTTGCGCGCAGCCTTGACGCCGACATTCTTGTGACCAACAAAACCGTGCTGCCGGGCGATATTTTGCGCAAGCTGCCGAAGCTGAAATTCATTTCCACCCTCTCCACGGGCTACAACGTCATCGACACCGCCGTCGCGCGCGAACTGGGCGTTTCCGTTTCCAACATTCCCGCCTACAGCACCGACGGCGTGGCGCAGCTTGTGTTCGCGCTGCTGCTGGAGCTGATGAACCATGTCGGGCTGCATAACGACAGCGTCAAAGCCGGCGATTGGACGCGCAGCCGCCATTTCTGCTATTGGAAAGCGCCGCTGACCGAGCTGCACGGCAAGACGTTCGGCATTTTCGGCTTCGGACAAATCGGCAAAGCGGTCGCGCAAATTGCAAACGCGTTCGGAATGCGCGTGCTCGCCACCTCGCCGCACAGCCGGGACTACAGCGGCTTCGGCAGTGTGGAATTTGTGGCGCCGGACACACTTTTGCAGGAAAGCGACGTGCTTTCCCTGCACTGTCCGCTGACGCCGGAGACGACCGGTCTTGTGAACGAGGCGTTTCTTGCAAAAATGAAGCCGACCGCTGTGCTCATCAACACCTCGCGCGGCCCCGTAATCAACGAAACCGATCTTGCCGCAGCGCTGAACGCCGGACGCATTGCCGGCGCCGGGGTGGACGTGCTTTCGACCGAGCCGCCGAAAGCGGACAATCCCCTGCTTTCGTGCAAAAACTGCATCATCACGCCGCACATCGCCTGGGCCTCGCTCGAGGCGCGCACACGGCTGATGAACATTTTCAAAGCGAATGTGGAAGGGTATTTGCGCGGCGAAGAGATCAATGTGGTGAATTGAGTTGGTAGTTGGTAGTCGGTAGTCGTTAGTCGGTAGTCGTTAGTTTATAGTTTGGCAGAAGCAGTTACATTTGGAACAAAAGTCTTAAATAAAAAACGAGCGTTTCCCAAAAAGGGATCGCTCGTTTTTTGTCTTTATTTGTGGTTTTTTAATCCTAACCCTGCGATAAACTTGAAGACAGCATGTGTAACAATATCATACAGTAGAATAATTCCCGAAAATACAAACAAAATAAAAATCAATTTACCGTACTTCTCATACTTATAAATCTGTACTACCCATGTCCCACAGCCAATCAAAATAACGGTTTTTACAATTTCAAAAATCCAGCAATCAGCTATTGTCCACAGGACGGAAACGACCATTTTTGTTTTCGCAGTATAAGAGAATCTGACGACTGCAATCACAAAGAAGAAAAATGTTACTAATAGAATGGTAATCGAATTTCCCGATTGTTCCAGCAAATCACTGATTATCACGCGGATATAAGTGAACATAACCATCCACGTTGAATAAACTGCAGCCAATTGAATAACGCTTTGAACAAGAATCCCGGTTTTCCCTTTTTCTTTTGCCGCATACATTTTTTTTGATACGATATATCTTAACAGTTGAAAAATTCCGTAATCAAAAAAGCCCTTTAACGATTCTCCTAAAAAATACTTCCAGTTTATAAATCCTATCCCTGTTTTATTTATAAAGATTCCTTCATAAATATCGTAAAACGGCAAATCGTTTTTTAAATCATTAAAAAAAGATATCAATAATTGAACAAATTCAGCATTCGTATTTATTTCAATACCATTAATTCTTGTATACAACTCAACGCTGACTGCAATCGGAATGATTATAAAAATCCACGTATAAACAGATCGGAAAAAGACGACAAATATCTTTGACCACATGGATACTATAAAGCGAATTACGGATTTGTTGATGCAATCATCAAAGCATCCGCAATTTTATTTGGCAAGCCGCTTTGATTTGTGCAACCGACAATGCCAGTAATAAGAGGCACCAAACAGAAAAACCAGCCGATAGCCATCGCAAGGATTTTATTTGTCCACTCACTGTCAATATTAACCATCAATGTATTTCCGTTTTGAATGGAAACTGTCGCTCTACACGATGAACCAAGACCAATGAGTTTTTTTACACCATCGTAATCCTTGCTGACTGTTAATGTTCCCGAAACTTCGTTCATTTGTACTGGCTGCACAGAATAACCCTGCGCCACGAGGTTCTGTTCTGCAGCAGACAGGATCTGCTCCAGTCTTACGTTTTCTTGAATTGGAAATGTTTTTGTTGTTGCCATGATTTTAACTCCTTTATTTATAATTTATTAATTGATTGAAAAAACCATTCTCAAAACTCCATTGCACGACAGGGTCGTGGCAACAAAGCCTAATAGCATAAACTAACCCAAAAAGCAAAACGCTGATACCGGCTATGATCGTCAGCCATCGTTCATGTATTCTTTTTTGGGCAAATCCGAGAATAACATAAAAAGGCAGTAAAACAATTAACGGATGATATTTAAGTGCTTGCAATAAATCCAATTGCGCCAAGGAAGATACTGCCCTTGTCATCCCACAACCGGGGCATGTTATTCCAACAAAAAAGCGGATTGGACACCCGATACACCTATATAATACAATAAGAGCAACCCAGATTAACTCCTTTTTGCTCGATGCGACTTTTTGATTATCCATCATTTAGTTTACCTCTTCCGCAAGAATAATAACACATTTGTATTCATTTGTCAACATATGTATTCAATAAAATCAAAAAAATATAATACACTAATCTAAAAGGAAGTGTACATATGTTGGATGCAAAGCTTGTTGGAAATGTAATCCAAAAAGTCAGGGAACAGAAAGGGTTATCGCAGGAAGTTGTCAGTGGTCTTGCTGACATAGGCAGAACACATTTAAGTGCAATTGAACGCGGAGAAAGGAAGCCAACACTTGAAACATTCTTCAGAATCAGCGATGCTCTTGACATTAAACCCAGCGAACTGATCGCAAAAATCGAAGATAAACTGAACGGCTGATTTTTACGTCAGCCGCTCTTTTTACTATTGACTATTGACTATCGACTATCGACTACCGACCAATGACTACCGACTACTGACTATCGACTACCGACTATCGACTAATGACTATCGACTATACTTTCGTCAAAAGCACATGCGCTTTGCCCAAAATTTCCGCTTTGCCGAGTCCTGCCGGCAGGAAAATGCTCTCGCCCTTATAGAGCGTCAGCACGTTGTCGCCGTGCGTGAGCACCGCGTTGCCGTCCAGCGCAACGAGCGACACGAACGAGGTTTCGTCCACATCGAGCACCGCTTTTTCTTCGATATCGAGACTGTATGCCGTGAAGTAGTCGCACGTTGTCAGCAGCGTTTCGGTATAACCGTCCTTCTGCTGCGGTTTGCCGAGCGGTTTTCCGCCGTTTTCCATCGGGCAAAGATTGGTCACGTCCAGCGCCTTTTCCACATGCAGCTCGCGCGGCTTTCCGTCCACGATGCGGCCGTAGTCATACACGCGGTAGGTCACGTTGGAGTTTTGCTGCACCTCCGCCAGCAAAATGCCCTTGCAGATGGCGTGCAGGGTGCCGGACGGAATGAAATACAGTTCACCCTGCTTCACCTTGACACGGTGCACCTTTTCCAGCAGCGTGTTTGTTTCAATCGCCTTTCGGAATTCCTCTTTGCTCAGCTCTTTTTCAAAGCCGTAAACGATCTCGGCGTCTTCGGCACAGTCCAGAATGTACCACGCTTCGGTTTTTCCGAGCTGACCCTCATGCGAAAGCGCGTAGGCGTCGCTCGGATGCACCTGCACGGAGAGGTTGTCGCTCGCGTCGATCAGCTTGATGAGCACGGGGAAGAAGTCGAACGCCAACGCGTGCGTGCCGCGCCAGGTCTTGCCCTCGTTTTCAAGCAGGTCGGACAGCGTTCTGCCCTGATATTTTCCGTTTTCAATGATGTTTTCGCCGTCCGGATGGCAGGAGAGCACCCACGCTTCGGCCAGCCGGTCCTTCATCATCGGGATATCGAATTCCTTTTGCAGTCTTGTGCCGCCCCAAACATAAGCCTTGGTGGCGGGACGCAGCTTCAATGGTTGCATCACTTCACGCTCCTTTGTCATATTTCGATGAAAATTTATATAGTATATATTGTAATCTGGTTTTCGGAGGAATGGATTTGGAACTTCAAAACACAGCCCTCGCCGTCCTCGCCTGTGCCTTCGGCGCCCTCATGCTGCTTGCCATGGGGCGCAGCGGAAAGTTTTTTCGCGCGCTCACGCTTTCGGCCGTTTCGGGCATCGCGGCGCTGTTTGCCGTGCACCTGCTTGCGCAGTTCACACACGCCGACCTCGCGGTCAACCCCGTCACGCTCTCTGTGAGCGCAATCGCCGGCATTCCGGGTGTGGTCACGCTGCTCGTCTGCCGCGTGCTTTTGCTTTGATCAGGCGGCAAAATACTGCTGCAGCCCCGCGGCAACCGCTTCGGCGAGCTTGTCGCGGTTTGCTGCGTCCAGCAGCAGCATACACTCTTCGTTGTTGGTGATAAAGCCCGTTTCAATCAGCACGCTCGGGCACTCCTCAAGCCGGGTGACGCTGAACGGATGGAAAATCACGCCCTCGCCCGCGCCGGAACGCTTGGACGAGCCGGCATAAAAGCTGTTTTGAAAAACGGACAGCAGTTTTTCATAAAGTGCGCTTGCCAGCGGAAACGACATCGGACGGTAATAGTAAACGGCCGTGCCGTAGCGCGCAGGGTTTTCCGCCGCGTTGCAGTGGATGCTCATGAACACATCGGGCTGAATGCTGCGCGCGGCGGCTTTGCGTTCTTCCAAGGTCATATAAATGTCGCTCGTGCGCGTGAACCAAACGGTTGCGCCGCGGCGTTCCAGCGCGTTTTTCACAGCGACCGCAAGGGCAAAGTTGAGCTGCGATTCCTGCACCGCGCCGGAAAAGCCGAGTGCGCCGCTGTCCTTGCCGCCGTGTCCCGGATCGAGCATGATGAGCGCCCCGGAAAGGGCTTTCGGCCGCCGCCGGATCGTGAGCACCATGGTGCCGTCCGCGTCGTAGCGCAAAATGTAGCCGTAGTATTTCCCCGCCGTGCGCAAGGAAAGCGTGAGCGTGGCGGTCTGCTTTTGCGCGTCCACCTGCCATGCGCCGCCGGAGATGACGTCGCTGCCTGCAGCGTTGACCTCGCCCGCTGCGGCGGTTGTGTAATGGAAGGTGAAGGCGATCTGACTTGCCGTGAACGCGGAAACATTGAATTTTTCGCTGTGACCGGCGTAGTAATCCTGCGGCGCCATGCTGAAATCATAGGGCACGTTCCAGCCGGTTTGCAGCCGCAGCACAAGCGCACCGTTGTCCGCTTTGCTGGAAAGCAGGCGAAGCCGGTTGCTGTTCGGCTTTTCGCCGCCGAGCAGCTGCACCGCTTCCGCACGCACCTTGCGCCCGGAGGAAAGCACATAAAACGTGCGCAGATCGTCGCCGTCCGGATCGTAAACCTGCGACTGTCCGACGGCAAAGTCGATCGTACCGGGCGCCAGCGTTGTTTGGTAAGGCAAAAAGGTATCGTCGTTCGGGTCGGCGTTCCAGGTGTCGGCATAGCCGGCGGTGACCATGCAAAGCTGTCCGCTTTGCTTAAGCGGCACCGGCGCGGCGGTCGTGTCAAAATCGTCCACATCCGAAAATGTGCCGCCAAAGGGCGCAGACGCGGGTTGTTCAATCTGATTGCCGACGGACGGCAGCTCCGTGGTCATCTCTTCGGCATAAAGCACGATGCGCGGCCCGTCAACCGTTTCGGTTTTTCCGCCGCGTTTTGCTGTGACGGAAAGCTTGTCCAGCAGCGCGAGGGCGGTTTTGTCCTGCGGAAAGGTCACAGTCGCTTCAAAGACCGCCGCATCGTTTCCGAGCGCGGCGGTGCGCCTTGCCGCGGTTTGCGTTTCGCCCAACCGCACGAACACGGCCGCGTCTTTTGCCGCAGTCACACGGACGCTCGTCTGCTCCCCTGCCCTTGCCGAAAGCATGCCGGCCGGCTCCACTGAGAGGATCAGGCCGTTTGCGGTTTTTGAAAACAAGCGCGCGCCGAGCGGCGTCAAGGTCAGCACAAGCGTCACCGCGCAAAGCAGCAGCACTGCCGCGCCGCCGAGAAAAAAGAGTCGTTTTTTCATAAACCATCCTCTGTATTGAAAAGTGGTGCATCTATTATAACACATCTTTCAGGTTTTTTAACACCGTTGCGCAAAGTTTTTTATCAAATTTCAAAAACGACGCCGAAAACAGTGCAAAGCCGTCGAACCCCGCTTTTCGCAACGCCAGCACCTGATCGCCGAGGATCGTTTTTGCTTTCAGCCATTCGTCGCTGCCGGAACCGGCAAACGCGTCTGATTTTCCGATCTTATATGCCGCAAGACCGCCGAGCAGACGCACGCTTTTGTTTTTGCAAAGCGCTTTCCACGCCTCGGCGCACTGCACAAACGGGCGCGTTTCGTGCTGAAAGCCGAAATAGAGCTGCGGGATCAGCCAATCGCAAAAGCCGGCCTCACGCCCCCAGCGGCGCACATCGGCGCCGAAAACGGTCTCGTTCTTTTCGATATCCGCCGAGGGGCTGACGGAAAGCACCTTGTCGCTGCCGAAGGATTTCACCGCTTTGTAGAGCCGCTGCATCAAACGGCTGACATTTTCCCTGCGAAAGGAAAGAAGATCCGCCTTGCCGCCCTCTTTTTGATAGGCCGCAAAGCTGCCGCTGTCAAACGCCGCGTCGGCGGTCGGATAAAAGTAATCGTCGAGATGCACGCCGGAAAGCTCATACGTTTCCAGCAGCTCCTTCACGCCGTTTACGATCAAAGTCTGCACGTCTTCGCTTGCCGGATCCAGATATACCCCGCCGTTCCAGGGCAGCACGCAGGGCGCACCTTTCTTTTTCAGCAGCGCTCCGACGGCTGGATCGCTTTGGAACGCGGCTTCATCTCCGGCAGAGGTACTCACACGGTAGGGGTTGATCCAGGCGTGCACGCGCAAATGCGCTTCTTTTGCCTGTGACAAAAACACCGCCAGAAAATCAAGTGGCAGCGTATCGCCGCGACGGCGGACAACGCAGGAGGACGGCGCAAACAGCGCAGAGGGATAGATCGCATCGGCGAACGGGCGCACCTGCAGGAACACATCGGTCACGGAAAGCGCCGTCAGCGGCGCGAGCAGCGTTTTTACATGGGCTTGAAAATCTGCTTCGCTGCGCAGACGTTGCGGGTTCAGCTCCGTATAGGACACCCACGCGGCGCGAATCTCGTTTTGTTCGCCCGCCGCGTCAGACGCGCTCGTCTGCGCCGGTTCGATTTGTGCTGCCGTTTGCGTTTCGCTTGCGGCGCTCTGCTGCGGCGAAGCAAAATGCACCTCTACCGTGCAGGAGCAAAACAGACCGCCCATCAGAAGCAGAGCGGCCAAAAGAAGAAAGCGTTTCATCGTTTTTCCTCCGACGCTTGACATTTGCGTAAAAAAATCCTATTATAATTTCATAACCAGCCAAAGGAGTGTCCGCCATGGCCATCCGTTCGATTGAAAACCTCAAAACCGAGCCGCTGGGCGAAAGCAACGTTTTGCTTTGCCCGTGCTGCAAAAAAGCAACCGCGCTGCAGCTTTTTGTCAACAGCGACCGTTCCGCCGTTTCCATGCTCAAGAAAAAGCGTGACAGCGGCTTTGCCGTTTGTCCGAAATGCGCCGCCGTGTTCAACGTGAACGAAAACTATATCGAGCAAAAGCGCATCGGTACGGTCTGCACGCTCGAAGCGCACGATTTGACCGTATTGGTGGAAGGCCGTGCATAACGAGGTTTTCTCCGTCGGCTTTTTCCCGCTCCTTGGCATCTATCTGTCGGCGGTCAATCTGCTCGCCGCCGTGCTGACGGTCATCGACAAACGCCGCGCCGTCCGGCACGCTTGGCGCATTCCGGAAAAGGTGCTCTTTCTGGTTGCCCTGCTCGGCGGCAGCATCGGCGAATACTGCACGATGCGGCTCATCCGCCACAAGACGCTGCACAAGCGCTTCATGTGGGGTCTGCCCGCCATGTTTATGCTGCAGCTTGCGCTGGCAGGCTGGGCGGTGCATCTGATGATGACGCGTATGTAAAAGCAAACGCCGCGCGCGTTCCAATCAACATTCGGGCTGTCCTGCGGGGCAGCCCTTTTTGCCGTTCGGCAAAAAGGGCTGCGTGCCGGCGGCGAGCTGCCATGTGCGCTGCACATGGCACATGGAGCGCAGAACTGCGCTCCATGCGGGCAGTGCTGCGCACTGCCCGGCTCGCCGCCGCGGGCGCACGGCGAAGCCGTGCGCAAACATTTGCGCGCACTTTCCGAAAGTTAGCTGCGCGGCACAAGGAGCATACGCTCCTCCGGCACCGTGTCACCGTCCAGCGCGTTTTCCTGCCGGATGGCGGCAACACTGGTGCGGTAATGCTTTGCGATATCCCAAAGGGCTTCTCCGGGCTGCGAAAAATAAAGCGTCAGCGCGCTGATCTTTTTGGCTTTCGCCGTGTCCGGCACAGCATCCACACAGACGCTGCGGTTCTGTACGCCGTAGACCTCGCCCTGCAGGCGGCAGTCAAGCGAAATTTCGGCACTCGCTTCGCCGCGCGTTTGTGCAGTGCACGTTTGCACCTCGCACATCAGCGTGCCGGTGATGTCCTGTCCGGCTGCCGACCCCGGCAGCGGCTCCGAGAACGAAACGCTGCGTTCGATCTGCACCATATCGCCGTCCTGCAGGCGGCAAAGCAGATGCACGGTCAGCTCCCCCGTAACGGCGGCGCCGTTCTCTGCTTTTGAAACGCTGCACTGCGCACACACGGCCCAAACGTCCTCAATCGCCTGCAGCTTTTGCTCGCCGAGCTCCACCGTGCTTTGCACACGCACACTTTGATCGAGCGATTGCAAATGGCTGCAAAACGGGATCTCCTGCGTTTTTGAAAGCACCGCAAGCTCTGTTGCGTAGCAGTCCGTCACCACGGTCTGCGTCTTTTTTTCATAGGCGCGTACAAACGCGCTCACGTTTGACGCCACATCCACCAGCCGCAGCGCACCTGCGGAATCGGTGCGCGCCGTCACACGCAGGCACTGCAGCCGCAGCACGGTTTCGCACAGCGCGTCCTCTGTCAACTCCGGCACTTCGATGATCTGGCTGATCGGCAATCGGTGTTCGTAATGCTCCACCTGCTGCGGATCACCCGGCGCAAGATAACAGATTGTCACGGTCAGCTCGCCGCGCAGCAGCAGCTTTCCCGCAACGGCGCGCTGAGAATCCAGCCGCAGCGTGCCCTGCGTGCGCAGCAGCTTTTCCATCGGCTTCACCTGCTCGGGCAGCTCCACCGTCTCTGAGAGATCGAACGTCTTTTCCGCGCAGGAGAGCAGGCTCAGGCAGGCAAGCGTGTCCGTTTTTGTTTGACCGCCGCAATTTTCAATGTCGCAAAGCAAAGTCTGCGTTTTGCGCCGAAACGCGCGAAACAGCACGCTCACCGCGCCGGAAAGAGTAAACCGCCGCGGACTTGACGCACGCGCATTCACATAATCCACCGCCGCAAGCGCGAGCACCTGCACGTCCTGCAAATCGCCGAGCTCCGCCGCTGCAGAAAGCTGCGCCGTTTCATAAAACGCGTCGAGCCGCCCCTGATCGTTCAGATAAACCAGCCGCACCTGCACTTCGCCGACCGCGCTCACACGCGCGCCGCTGACAGAAACGCCGCTGATGCACGGCGTGACCGAGCACTGTAAAATGCGTTGGATGTCCGTGCAATAATCGGGCAGATTCCACCCGAGATCCAGATTTTGTTTGACACTTTTTTCAAATTCGCAGCCGCAGTAGGCCAGGGTTTCCTTTTTCAGAGCAAGCTCCATACCGATCTCTCCTTTGTTTGCTTTTCACTGCAATATATGCTGCGGGACAAGCGGATATGCACATTGTGGCAAACCACAAAAAGCGCAAAAAGAAAATCTATGCAAACGCTTGACAAGCCGATGGAAAAAGGGGTATAATCTGAAAGGCTACTGTAAAGGTATGCCGGCGTGGCGGAATTGGCAGCATTGCCGCCGATGCGCGTCCGGCGGACGATGCAGCGAGGCGGCAATGGCGCAGCGGTCGAAATCGTTCGGCGCTCCAAGCCGAAAACGATTTCGGGCACCGCAAGAGTCACGCCCGCACTTGTTGAAAAAAGCATTCACAAAAAAGAATATGCCGGCGTGGCGGAACAGGCAGACGCCCGGGACTTAAAATCCCGTGATGGCAACATCGTACCGGTTCGATCCCGGTCGCCGGCACCATCGGAAGTCCCGAAAATCGTTGATGTATAACGGTTTTCGGGACTTTTTCCGTTTCATGGTCCCATGCGCCTTCTCATGCCGGATTTGTCGTTCAAAAAAACTGGGTGTTTGAAGCCGCGCATCACTTATCGGCTTTTTGAGACGGCTTTATTTTGTTTTGTGACAGTCTGTTTGACACCTAATCGGCTTTCACCTCCGTTAAAACACCAAGAATCGCATTCGCGGAGTCCAGCTTTGAGTCAAAATCAAGGTGCGTATAAATGTTGGACGTAGTGGAAATATCGCTGTGTCCGAGCCAAAGCTGCATATCCTTGAGCTGAACGCCCTTTGCGTACATGAGCGTTGCGCAGGAGTGCTGCAGATCGTGGAAGCGGATCTTCCGCAGCCCCGCTTTTTTTGAGAAAGAACGGGAACTGCTGCGAGACGTAACCCGGCTTGATCAGATCCCCCAGGGGGTTGACGTTGACGTAATCGAGGTATTCCGTATTGTAGCAATCGCCGCAAAGCTCCCGGTATTCCTCCTGCTGCGCCTTCGCGTGACGCAGCAGGCTTTCGATCTGCGGAACCAGCGGCAGCGTGCGGAAACTGGATTTCGTCTTTGTGCGGTTCTTTTCGATCAGCTGACATTTGCCGTCCAGAAACGCCTCCGTCACCACGTTTTTGATCGTGATCGTCCTTTTATCAAAATCGATCGCGTTCCATTTCAGCCCCAGTACCTCCTCGCGGCGCAGACCGTAAAAGGCGGTCAGGATCACGATCAGCTCCAGCGGCGTGTCCTTCACCGCTTCAAAAAGCTGCATCATTTCCTTTTCGTTGTAGGGCTCGGTTTCAAACACGCCCTTTCTCGGCAGATCTACGCGATCCGCGGGATTGACGTCGATCAGCCCCGTCTTGAACGCGTACCGCAGCGCGCGGTGGATATTGGCGTGACGGCGCTTGACAGTATTGGCGCTGACGCCGTTGTGCTTCATCTCGTAGGTGTAGTAATCCTGAATCATTTTCGGCGTAAGGTCCACGAGCCTGAGATTGGGGTGCTTCTCGTCAAAATACGGGATAATGCGCTTTGTGACGCCCGAATTGTACGCGCCGAAGGTGGTCGGCTCTACCGTGGGTCTGACGATTTCAAGCCAATTTCGCAGAAACGTTGTAAATCCGATTTCCTTCTCTGCCCGTATCGCCGTCTCCGGGTCGTTTTGGATCAGAAGCTTCTTTTCCAGCGCCTGCTTGCGTTCTTCAAGTATATCCTCGGCGCGGTGCTTGTTGCCCTTCACCTTCAGCCCTGTGATTACTTCATTATCAAACAGCTTCGGGAGCCGTTTCTTTCTTCTTACGCTTCGGAAGGAGGACGAGCGTTGTTCCGAGAACGCCGACGATGGCGCCGCCGAAAGCGGCAAGTGCAAGATAGCCTGTGTTGAAGGTTGACGCA
>JAFTCX010000045.1 GCA_017454485.1 Clostridia bacterium
AGTCGCGGTTTCGATTTTCGGATACTGGATGTGCGCCGTCATGATCATCTCCGCGCCGGCAGCGATCCCCGCGGCAAAGGGGATCAGTTCGTTTTTCTGCAGCTCGGCATAGGTTTTTTGGATCTGCGGCAGTCCCGTATGACTGTCGGTTCCCGTGTCGCCGTGGCCGGGAAAATGCTTGAGTGCCGTCATGATCTGTTCCTTGTGCAGTCCTTCGATGAAGGCCGTTCCCAAAGCGGAAACGACGGCGGGATCGTCCGAGAAGGAACGCGTGCCGATGACGGGATTTGCGGGATTGTTGTTGACGTCCACGACCGGCGCGAAATCGACGTTGATCCCCAGTGCGGCAAGCTCCTCGCCGATGATCACGCCGGTTCGACGCGCCGCAGACCGTTCGCCGATCGCGCCCAGCGCCATGTTGCCGGTCAACTGCGTCCCCGTAGCGAGGCGCGAAACATAGCCGCCCTCCTGGTCGATGCTGACAAGCATCTGCGGCTTGCCCGACTTTGCGTTGGCTTTTTGCAGACTGTCCGTCAAGCGGAGCGTCTGCTCGGCATTGACCGAATTCTGCGCGAACAGGATCACACCGCCGAACGTGTAGCGGCTGAACAGATCCCGAAGCTGCTCGTTGAGCCGCGTGACGCCGACGCCGTCATAATACCGCGGCGCGATCATAAGCATCTGCGTGATTTTTTCCTCGGTCGTCATGGAGCTGAGCATGCTTTCGACCGCTCTGCCGGTCTTTCCGACAAAGCAGTCCGTCTGCTGCGCCGCCGATGCAGACACTGTCCAGAGCGTGAGCAGCATCGCGAACAAAAGACAAATCGCGGTCGCCTTTTGCATGCATCTGTTTGCGTTGATTTTCTTTCCGAATTTCATTGTCTTTTCTCCCAAGCGTTTTTTTTGAAGCTATTATAGCGTATATTTAGTGAATATGCAAGATTTCGGCACGTAAAAAAGTTTCTCGCACAAAACAGCATAATTTCCGGAAATGCTGCAATAATCCTGCAAAAGGAGGAAAACAATAACATTATCCTCTGCTAAGGCGGATGGTCGGACACAGTACAGAAACACGAAAAACCGCCATCGGATCACTCCTTTGGCGGCGTATTGTATCTATATGGTTTTGAAGAATCGTTATGTGTCAACGGTTTCAGGGTAAAAAAGAAGAACGCCTATTCTATCAAAATAGGCGTTCTTCCGTGGACTATGACACCGAAACAGATACATATACCTGCGTCATGGGCAAAACGCTTTTCATGTATCGGGAAAGCAAAGATAAGTACAGCAAGCACAATGTAACGGTCAGCCATTATCGCTGTGAAGATTGCACAGGCTGCCCGAGACGAAAAGAGTGCTGCAAAGCGGCAAATTCCAACAAGCCGAAAGAACTGCGTGTCAGAAAGCAATATGAACAGAAACGAGCTGCATCGGAAGAAAACATCAACACACAGGAAGGTGTCTATCTTCGTCTATGCCGCTCCATTCAGGTGGAAGGTGCGTTTGGTCTGCTGAAGAATGATTTTGGATTCCGCAGGTTTTTGACAAGGGGAAAACGAAACGTACGAACAGAGCTGTTTCTCCTCGGCTTGGGCTTCAATCTGAAAAAGCTGTGGAAAAAACAGCAAACAGGCCGATTGCATACGCATCTGTCTGTTCTAAGCTCCGCATAGCAAAAAGTCAAGTG
>JAFTCX010000046.1 GCA_017454485.1 Clostridia bacterium
ACTTTTGATCTTCGGTTGTGTTATACTTGTCATGGTGATTGAGTCCCTTCTTGTTAGTTGTGGTTGTGGTAAACTTATTCTAACAAAACTCAATCACTTTTTCTATACTCTTTTGTCTCACATCAATTGTAAACCTACAATTGTGAACAACGAATTTTTTCAAAAAGCCTTGCATTCGCCGTTCTTTTGTGCTAAAATATGCAGGATAACGCTATGAAAAAGAGAGTAAGTCCGACGGGTGCCCAGAGAGAAGCGGTCCGGGCTGCAAGCCGCTTTGCACGAGAGACGACCGAAGTTCACTTTGGAGCGGCGCGGCTGAACCTGAGTAGGCTGTGACGACTCATCCCCGTTACCGGATGCAGGAGTGTTTGCTTCCAGAAAGCAAAAATAAGGGTGGTACCGCGGAATTTTGTTAAGTTTCGTCCCTTTGGCAAGAGTCAAAGGGCGTTTTCTTTTTTAAGAAGAATTGAAAGGATTGATCGTATGAAAGAACAACTCGAAGCGATCCGCGCGGTTGCAAAAGACGTTCTGCAGTCGGCCTCGTCGGTGCAGGACCTCGACGCCGCGCGTGTCAAGTATCTCGGCAAAAAAGGCGAGCTGACTGCCATTCTCAAGCAGATGGGCAAGCTTTCCGCCGAAGAGCGTCCCGTGATCGGCCAGCTTGCGAATGACATTCGCGCCGATCTGGAAAACCGCATTGCCGAACGGATGGAAGCCATCAAAGCCAAGCTGCTGGAAGAAAAGATGAACGCGGAAAAAATCGACGTCACCATGCCGTCCGACGCAAAGCCGCTCGGTCACAAGCACCCGCTGTCCATCGTTTTGGATGAGGTGAAGGAGATTTTTTACGGCATGGGCTTTTCCGTTGCCAGCGGTCCCGAAATTGAATGGGATTACTACAACTTTGAAGCGCTGAACATTCCGAAGAACCACCCGGCGCGCGATACGCAGGATACCTTCTATATCACGGAAAATATGCTTCTTCGCACGCAGACCTCGCCCTGCCAGATTCGCGTGATGGAGCAGCAAAAGCCGCCCATTCGCGTCATTGCCCCCGGACGTGTTTACCGTTCCGACGCTGTGGACGCCACCCACTCCCCCATCTTCCATCAGATCGAGGGCCTTGTGGTGGATAAGGGCATCACGATGGCCGACCTCAAGGGCAATCTGGAATCGTTTGCAAAAAGCCTTTACGGCGAAGACACAAAAATTCGTTTGCGTCCGCACCACTTCCCGTTCACCGAACCCTCGTGCGAAATTGACGTCTCCTGCTTCAACTGCGGCGGCAAGGGCTGCCCGATGTGCAAGGGAGAAGGCTGGATCGAAATTCTCGGCGGCGGCATGGTGCACCCGAAGGTGCTCAAAAACTGCGGCGTAGACCCCGACGTTTACAGCGGCTTTGCCTTCGGCATCGGTCTGGAGCGTCTGGTCATGTTCCGTTTCAACATCGACGACATGCGTTTGCTCTATGAAAACGATGTCAGATTCTTGAACCAGTTTTAAAGGAGGCGAAACGGCATGAATACATCAAAAAAATGGCTGCTTGATTTTGTGAGTCTCGATTGCACCGACAAGGAATTTGCAGACGAGATGACCCTTTCCGGCTCCAAGGTGGAAGCCTTTGCGGTGGAAGGCAGCGAGCTTTCCAACATCGTCACAGGTCAGATCGAATCGCTGGAAAAGCACCCGGATTCCGACCACATGTGGGTCTGCAAGGTCAATGTCGGAAAACAGACGCTGCAAATCGTCACCGGCGCACAGAACCTCAAAACCGGCGACGTGGTGCCCGTTGCGCTCGACAACTCTGTTGTGCACGGCGGCAAAGAAATCAAAAAAGGCATTCTGCGCGGCGTGGAAAGCTGCGGAATGCTCTGCTCGCTGGGCGAGCTGGGACTGACGGCGCACGACTTCCCCTACGCGATTGAGGACGGCATTTTCGTGCTCGGCGACGACTGCGACAAAACGCTTGGCATCGATATCCGCGAAGCGATCGGGCTCAACGACACCGTGACCGAATTTGAAATCACCTCCAACCGCCCGGACTGCCTGTCCATCCTCGGCCTTGCACGCGAAGCTGCGGCAACCTTCAAAAAGCCGCTCAAGGTGCACGAGCCGAAGGTGAACTTCAGCGGCAAGGACGTGCACGATTTCCTTTCCGTGGACATTCTGAACCCCGAACGCTGCTACCGTTACTGCGGCGCGGTGGTCGAAAACGTCCGCGTGAAGCCCTCGCCGCGCTGGATGCGTGAGCGTCTGCGTGCGTGCGGTGTGCGTCCGATCAATAACATTGTGGACATCACGAACTATGTGATGCTCGAATACGGCCAGCCGATGCACGCGTTTGACCTGCGCTTCCTCAAGGGCGGCAGCGTCATTGTGCGCCTTGCGAAAAACGGCGAACAGATCACCACGCTGGACGGCATTGAGCGCGAGCTGAACGACAGCATGCTGGTCATTGCGGACGAAGAAAAGCCCGTTGCCGTCGCCGGCGTCATGGGCGGCGAATACAGCGGCATTATGGACGACACAAACACGATCGTGTTTGAATCCGCCTGCTTCAACGGTCCGACGACCCGTCTGACCGCCAAGGCGCTCGGCATGCGCACCGAGGCAAGCGGCCGCTATGAAAAAGAGCTGGACCCCGCCGCCTGTATGCCCGCCATTCTGCGCGCGCTGGAGCTGGTGGAACAGCTCGACGCCGGCGATGTTGTCACCGGTATCATCGACTGCGACAAATCGACCCACGAGCGCCGCACCCTGCCCTTTAAGCCCGACTGGGTGAACAATTTCATCGGCATCGACGTTTCGGCCGACGAGCAGAAGAAGATTTTGGAAGCGATCGATTTCGAGGTCAAGGACGGCGTCATTTATGTGCCGACCTTCCGCGGCGACATTGAGCATCAGGCCGACATTTCCGAAGAGATTGCGCGTTTTTACGGCTATCAGAACATCCCGAACCGTCCGCTTGCCGGCGTTGCAAACGCCAAGCGCACCCCGGCGCAGAATCTGGAACGGCTGATTTCCGAAACGCTGCGCGCCTGCGGCCTGAGCGAAATTGCGACCTTCTCCTTCATCAGCCCGAAGCATTACGACAAAATGCGCCTGCCGGCCGATTCGGCGAAGCGCAACAGCGTTGTGATCTCCAACCCCCTGGGCGAAGACACCTCCGTTATGCGCACCACGGTCATCCCCTCCATGCTGGACGTGCTCTCGCGCAACTATAACAACCGCAACGAGTCTGCCGCGCTGTTTGAGCTTTCCAACGAATACATTCCGCACGGCACCGAGCAGCTTCCCGACGAAAACGAGATGGTCACGCTCGGCATGTACGGCGAGGGCGTGGATTATTACACCCTCAAGGGCGTCGTTGAAAGCGTGTTTGACGCTTGCGGCGTCAAGGGCTATGACATTGAACCGCTCACGGACGATCCGACCTTCCATCCGGGCAGAACCGCTGTGATCACCCTTGACGGCAAGCAGCTTGCCGTGCTGGGCGAAGTGCATCCGCTGGTGCTGAAAAACTACGAGATCGGCGCCAAAGCCTACATCGGTCAGATCGACTTCTCCATGCTGCTGAACTACGGCGACACCGACCGGAAATATACCGCTCTGCCGCGTTTTCCGGCAACGAGCCGCGACCTTGCGTTTGTTTGTGACATCGACCTGCCCGTGCTCAAGATCGAAAAGATGATCACCGCGGCGGTGGGCGACATTCTGGAAAGCATCAAGCTGTTCGACGTCTATGTCGGCGCACCGATTTTGCCCGGCATGAAGAGCGTCGCGTTCAGCATCAAGATGCGCGCGGTTGACCGCACACTCAAGGACGAAGAGGCCGACGCCGCGATGAAACGCGCGATCAAGGCGCTGCAGGAGATCGGCATTGCGCTGAGAAGCTGAGGGTTTGCAATCGTTTCAATAACATTTTGGAACATTTTGGGTCTGTTGCAAAATAGACGATTCGAAAAAACATACACAAAAAGAAGACGCTTTCAGAGGCCAATCGCCGCTGAAAAGCGTCTTTTCTTTGATTCTATCTTGATTTCTTTGTGCAAATTGCTATTGGGTTTCTATTTTGCAACAGACCCTTGGTTTTTCACTTTCACCGGCATACGCCGATTCCCACCTCATCCACCGGCATTCGCCGGTCCCCACCTCATCCACCGGCATTCGCCGGACCCCACCTCATCCACCGGCATTCGCCGGTCCCTACCTCATCCACCGGCATTCGCCGGTCCCCACCTCATCCACCGGCATTCGCCGGTCCCCACCTCATCCACCGGCATTCGCCGGTCCCCCTTCCCCGCGAGCGGGGAAGGCAAGTAAGGTTCGCTCTTATAAATAGGTTCATTTTAAATTAAAACCACCATTTTCAGAAAAAACATTTTATAACGAATTTCGCGAAAAAAAGATCACTTAAAAAGC
>JAFTCX010000047.1 GCA_017454485.1 Clostridia bacterium
CCCCCCCCCCCCCACCCCCGGCGGCGAAACGCACCGCGCCCGCCGGGCGCGGTGCAAAAAGGAGCGCGGGCACGCGCACTGCAAGATTTTCGCACGTCTTTTGCGCTCCTTTTTCGCGCGGCTGCGCCGCGCGGTTTCGCCGCCGGGGTGTCGCAGCACGGCACAGCCGTGCTGCGGCAAAACGGGGCTGCCCCAACCGGGGCAGCCCCGGCAGATCAGTATGCGGTTTTACGAACGGTTCGCTTACTCGGCAATGGAGGTGTACATGAAGTACTTGTAGCCGAGCGGGTTCGAGAAGAAGCCGTTGACGTTCTTGTTGAGCATGAACAGATCGGTGTAGAAATACAGCGGGCAGATGCAGCCGGTCGCCATGAGCATATCCTCGGCAACGTGCATCAGCTTATAGCGGGTCTCGGTATCGGTGCAAGTCTTGATTCTCGCAATCAGCACGTCATACGTCTCGGCCCAAGTGCCGTTTTCCACTTTGTCTTCCAGACCAAACGGCGTCAGATCAAGGCTGTAGTGCTTCAGATCCTTGTTGGCGCCCTTGCCGAACTGAACGTCGTTGTTGCCGGAAGCGGAGGTCCACATATCCAGGAAGGAGATGGGATCGTTGTAGTCCGCAAGCCAGCCGTTACGCGCGATGGAGAAATCGCCCTGCTTACGGGTGTTCAGGAAGGTGTTCCATTCCTGGTTCTCCAGGTTGATCTTGATGCCCACGCCGTCCAGCGCGCTCTGGATGTATTCGCCGATGGCCTTGTGGGCTTCGTTCGTGTTGTAAAGGTAGGTCAGCGTCGGGAAGTTGGTGAACTTGCCGGCTGCTTCGTCGAAGTCATAGTACTTCTTGAGCGTTTCAATCGCGCTGTCATAGTTGCTCTGTACGGCGTCGGCGGAAACATTATAGTAACCGTCAAAGTCGCTGCTGGTGCCGGCGTTCTGATAGAACTCGCTGTTGTCGGCGTCGGTCAGACCCATGGCCACGAAGGACGAAGCCGGAACCTGGCCGCCCTGGGCAATTTCTTCCACGATGTAGTTGCGGTCAAACAGCAGGCTGATCGCGTTGCGGATCTCTTCCTTTGCGCTCTCGGCGTCTTCCACTTCAGCGCCGGCGGGCAGAAGATCTTCGTTGATGTTCCAGCAGACATAGTAGGTACCGATCTGGCCGGTCACTTTGAACTCGTCGGGATAGTTGGCTTTCAGGTTGGCGATCTCGTTGGTCGGCACATCGTCGATCAGCTGCCAGTCGCCGTTCTGGAAGTTGGCAAGCATGTTGTTCGGGTCGTCGGACAGATAAAAGTTGATCTTCTTCATCGTGACGGTGTCCGCATCGATGAAGTTATCGTTCTTTTCAAGGGTGATCACGCTGTTGTGGCTCCAGGCAGTCATCTTGTACGGGCCGTTGGAGATCAGCGTTTCAGGCTCATTCGCCCATTTTTCATCGGCGACAACATCTTCACGCACGGGGAAGTAGGTCGGGAACGCAAGCAGCTCGTTCCAGTAGGGAACGTCGGTGGTCAGCGTGACTTCAAGCGTCTTTTCGTCGATCGCCTTCGCGTTGAGCTTCAAATCAGCGGACGCGCCTTCCGCGTTCATCGCTTCATAGCCGTCCACGATCTCGAACATATAGCCGTAGTCGGCGCCGAGCGCCGGAGAAGCAGCACGGTTCCAGGAGAAGATGAAGTCCTGTGCCGTGAGGGGCTGACCGTCAGACCAGGTCAAACCGTCACGCAGCGTGTAGGTGTAGGTGATGGTGCCGTCGTCGTTTTTGACGCCTTCGGTCAGTGCGGTCGCAGCGTCGGCAACGATTTCAAGGTTGCCTTCTTCGTCCTGCGCCCATTTTGCAAGACCGCTGAACAGGTGCGCGATCAGCGTGGCGCCGTCCACAGCGGAATTCAGCGCAGGATCGATGTGATCCGGCTCAGATGCGATGCAGACATTGATCTGATCGGTGTTTCCGGTGACGGGGGTTTCGGGTGCTCCCGTGGGGTCGGTCTCGTTGCCGGAATTGCCGCCGCAGGCAGCAAACAGCGCAACGACCATAACCAGCGAGAGCAGAATGGCGATTGCTTTTTTCATGGTGGATGTTCCTCCTTTAAAATTTACCTGCTTTGCAGGTTGATTACGTTAATCGTTGATTTCCGCTGTACGGTGGCAGGCAACAAAATGGCCGGCGGAAACCTCTTTGAATTCCGGCATACGTTCGGCGCACTTGTCGCAGGCATACTGACAGCGGGTGCGGAACGGGCAGCCGGACGGCGCGTTCATCGGCGAGGGAATGTCGCCCTTGAGCGCAATGCGGACATTGGCGCGCGCGATCTTCGGATCGGGCACAGGCACCGCCGAGATCAGCGATTTGGAATACGGGTGCAGCGGATGCTCATAAATTTCCTTCGCGTCCGCAAGCTCAACCATTTTGCCGAGATACATCACGGCGATGCGGTCGCTGATGTGGCGCACCACAAGCAGGTCGTGGGCAATGAACAGATAAGTCAGACCCAGTTTGTCCTGCAGCTCGTCAAACATATTGATGACCTGCGCCTGAATGGAAACGTCCAGCGCGGAAACCGGCTCATCGCAGACGATGAATTCGGGATTCACGGCCAGCGAACGGGCAATGCCGATGCGCTGACGCTGACCGCCGGAAAATTCATGGGCATAGCGCGAGGCGTGCTCACTGTTGAGGCCGACGTAGCTCATCAGCTCCAGCACCCGTGCGCGGCGCTCCTCCTTGGTTTTGCAAAGGCCGTGCACATCCAGCGGCTCGGCAATGATATCGGAGACCGTCATGCGCGGGTTCAGCGAGGAATACGGGTCCTGAAACACCATCGTCGCCTTTGTGCGGAACGTCTTCAAATCGCGCTTGGTTTTGACGGGCTGACCGTTATAGATGATCTCGCCAGCCGTGGGCTTATAAAGCTGCAAAATCGTGCGGCCGACCGTTGTTTTTCCGCAGCCGGATTCACCGACAAGGCCGAGGGTTTCGCCCTTTTGAATGGTGAAGGAAACGTCGTCGACGGCTTTCAGCGGTTTGGTTTGAAACGCGCCGACATTGATGTTGAAATATTTTTTCAAATGCCGGATATCGACCAGCGGTGCTGCATTTTTTTCTGCCATCGTTACGCCTCCTCTCCTGTTTGCGCCTCAAACGCCGCTTTCACATTCATCCAGCAGGCCGCCGCATGGTTTTCGTTGATCTGCATCCGTTCACAGCGCTCGCGGATACAGATTTTCATTGCTGCGTCGCACCGCGGCGCAAACGGGCAGCCCTTGGGCATATTCAGCAGATCGATCGGCGTGCCGGTGATCGGCTGCAGCTTTGTGCCTGCGGAATCCACGCTCGGAATGGAGCGCATCAGACCCTTGGTGTATTCATGGCGGGGGTTGTAAAAAATTTCGTCCGCCGTGCCCTGTTCGCAAATGGAACCGGCATACATGACGATCACTTCGTCGCAAAGCTGCGCCACAACGCCGAGGTCATGCGTGATCATGATGATCGCCATGCCCAGCTCCTTTTGCAGCGACTGCATCAGTTCAAGGATCTGCGCCTGAATCGTCACGTCCAGCGCCGTGGTCGGCTCGTCTGCAATCAGGATGTCCGGCTCGCACGCGAGCGCCATGGCAATCATCACGCGCTGGCGCATCCCGCCGGAATGCTCGTGCGGATACTGCTTCATGCGGCGCTCCGGCTCATTGACATTGACCAGTCTGAGCATTTCCACCGCGCGCTCATACGCCTGCTGCTTGTTGCGGTCGGTGTGCAGCATGATCGCCTCCATGAGCTGGTGGCCGATCGTGTAGGTCGGATTCAACGAGGTCATGGGATCCTGGAAAATGATGGAGATCTTGTTGCCGCGCACGGTGCGCATCACTTTTTCTCCCGCACCGACAAGCTCCTGCCCGTCAAGCTTGATCGAGCCGCCGACGATCTTGCCGGTATCGGCAAGGATCTGCATGATCGAATACGCGGTCACAGATTTGCCGGAGCCGGATTCGCCGACGATGCCGAGCACCTTGCCGTGTTCGAGCGAGAAGGAAACGCCGTTTACGGCGCGCACCTCACCGGCGTCCGTGAAGAAGGAGGTCTGCAGATTATTAACTTCCAATAAACTCATCTCGGCACCTCCTTACGCGTTGAGCTTCGGATCAAACGCGTCGCGCAGTCCGTCGCCGAAGAGATTCAGCGACAGCACGATCAGCGAGATCACGATGGCGGGAATGACAAGCCGATAGGGGTACGAGCTGATGCCGTTGAGCGCATCGGACGCAAGCGAACCGAGCGACGGCATGGGCGCGTTGACGCCGAGGCCGAGGAAGGAGAGGTAGCTCTCGGTAAAGATCGCGTTCGGAATCTGCAGCGCTGTGGAGATGATGACCACGGAGATGCAGTTCGGGATCAGGTGCTTGCGGATGATCCAGCCGCTTTTTGCGCCCGTCGCCTGTGCGGCAAGTACATATTCCTGCTCGCGCAGCGAAAGAATCTGGCCGCGGATCAAACGCGACATAGAGACCCAGTACAGCAAGCCGAACACGATAAACAGACTGATGATGTTCGAGCCGATCTTTTCCAGCACCGTGCCGGCAATCAGCGGAGTGAGCGTCTGGCGCAGCACAGCAGCCAGCAGAATGACCATCAGCATATCCGGCAGGGAGTAAATGATATCCACAATGCGCATGATGATCAGATCGACCTTGCCGCCGATGTAACCGGCAACGGAGCCGACAAGGATGCCGATGAGCAGCACGATGATGCTGGCGAAGAAGCCGACGGCCAGCGAAATGCGTGTGCCGTAGACAATGCGGATAAAGTAGTCGCGCCCGGAGGAGTCTGTGCCGAACAGATGCGGAAACACCTTTTCGCCGGCGTCGAGCTTTGCCTGCTCGGTGCGTCCGTAATGCATCGGCGCTAAATTGTTATAGGAGGAATCCACGGGACGACCCGGGGTCACGCCGAGCATTTGCTCGTAGCCGTAGGGCCAGAAGATCGGGATCAGGATGGCGGACAGCGTGATGACGACGATGATGATGAAGCTCACCAACGCAACCTTGTTTTTCACAAGCCGCTTTACGCCGTCGCGAAAAAAGGTCGTGGACGGACGCATCTGCACCATATAGGCCTTTTCGTCCGCGCTCGCCGGAATAAAATCGTCCAGCTTGACCTGCAAAGAAAACGGATTCTTTTTCACTGCTGCTCCCCTCCTCAATCAAATTTGATACGCGGGTCAACCACTTTATACAAAATGTCGCTGACCATATTCATCACCACGATCAGAATCGCAAGAATGATCGTGGTACCCATAATCATCGGGTAGTCGCGGTTGATGATGCACTGCACAAACGCGCGACCGATACCCGGCACGGCAAAGATCTGCTCAACCACGATGGAGCCTGTGACGATGTAGGCGATCATCGGGCCGAAATAGGTGATGACCGGGATCAAAGAGTTCTTCATCGCGTGTCCGAAAATGATTTTCCATTTGGAAACACCCTTTGCGCGCGCGGTGCGGATGTAATCCTGTCCGAGCACATCCAGCATGGACGAGCGCGTCAGGCGGGTGATGTACGCCATCGGATACAGCGACAGCGTGATGATCGGCAGGACCAGACCGCCGCTTGTTGCGCCGTTGCCGGGGAACCACCGCAGCTTCACCACAAACACAATGAGCAGCAGCGCCCCCATGATAAACGACGGCATCGACACAAACGCAGTCGTCACGACCATGATAACCTTGTCGATGATGCGGTTGCGCCGCAGCGCTGCGATTGCGCCGAGCACAACGCCGATGATCAGCGCCACAAACGCGGCAATCAAGCCGAGCTTCGCACTCGTTTTCATACCGTCGCCGATCACGTCGATGACCATACGTCCGCGCTGCTTGATGGAGGGACCGAAATCAAAGCGTGTAACGATGTCCTTCAGATAAGTGAAGTACTGCGTCATCAGCGGCTTATCCATGCCGTACTTCGCCTCAAGCGCTTTCATCGCGGATTCGGAGATCGCCTTTTCCCCGAGGAACGGTCCGCCGGGAACGGCATGCATCACAAAAAACGTGACGGTGATGACGACCCAGACCGTCAACAACGCCAGCCCGATCCGCTTCAGGATGTACAGAACGTTTTTGGAATTCATGTTTTTTCCACACCTTGTCTGTGCTTTCCGCAAAAGGCAGCCGCCCGAAACAAAGGCGACTGAAGCAGAAAACCGGATTTTTAATATTATAGCGCTTTTACCGGCAGCTTGTCAAGTTTCCGGCGGCGAAATATTGTGCCTTTGCGCGATATGCGACAAATTGCGGCGTTTTGTGCCGGAAAAAGGGAAGGCGGAAGCATAAAAAGGCAGCCGACACGGCGTGACAAAACAAAATTCCGAGATGTGAAGCCTTCACTCGCTTTTCCCGCATGGCAAAGAAAAAGGAAAAAGCCCAACTCGTGACATCCGGGATCAAGGCGTGCCGGGAGGGTCGAACCGGGTGGTACAAAACAAGAGGTTGTGCCTAGCTTTTGTGATTCATTGTATTGCGGCAGGAAAATACAGCCGTGCATAGCCACGGCGTTATGGGGCAGGTTATGCTGAAGAAGCAAAAACAGGACTCGAACCTGTGACACCAATTGAAGGTGCTTGCTGCTGCCGCAGCAAGATTGTATCGTAACGGCAAAACAGTCCACCGGACTGTTTTGCCTGCGACAGATAACAGCCGCGGCACACAGCTTTGCATAGCCCCTGCGTCGAAGTTTCAAATTCAGTTGGAAAGATAAAACAAAAACGACCCGCAAAAACGGATCGTTTTTGTTTGTGATTGGGTGACAGAAATCCAACTGTTTTGAAGCATTAAAGTCGAACTAAAAAACGAATGTATTTAAAGGATAATCCTTTTGTAATTCTGCCGTCACATAATTCAAACCATTTAAATCTTGAGCCACTTTTTATATGCTTCTCCACGCTTTTGGGTGAATCGTCCACCTAAAGCTTCTTCATAATTGTTTTTTTCTTTCTGTAATTCATCTTCAGTTTTATTATTACAAGTGCCGTGACGCTTTGCATGGTCAATATCGCCATTAAGGTCATTACATTTTTTTGCTACTTCCAATATATCCTTCTGTAATTCAGAGTATTCTTCATTAAACAGTAAAGAAACTTCCTGTTCTGAATACTTTGACACCAATGTTGTGGATCCATCCCAATCCCAATCTCTCAAAACAACAAAAACAAATTGTTCAAAATCGTTTAAGATTTTCATTCTCCTTTCGAATAATGCAATCTTTTTTTGACGGAAGAAAATACAAATCGCAGCAATAACCCCTGTAACAGCCCCAACGCCAGACATTGCGGTAAATATCATAAGAAAACAATTATACATTTTTACACTCCTTTAAGAATAATATAAATTGTTTTGATGTTCTTATTTGTTAAAAAGTTGACTTATACCCCATTTAATACAATTCCAAAAAAACACCGAAAGGGCGCGTTGCAAAATAAGATTTGCAGCGCGCTCGGTTTTTAATGAAGAGAACGTAGAAGTATAGACAACCAAGTGTTAAAAGACACCCAAACCGTGGAAAACTTTCACCGTTCGGGTAAGCTTTATCAGACGTCG
>JAFTCX010000048.1 GCA_017454485.1 Clostridia bacterium
ACCGGCGCTGCGCAGATGGACGGCGCGATCCTTGTTATCGCTGCTACCGACGGCCCGATGGCACAGACCAAGGAACACCTTCTGCTTGCCCGTCAGGTTGGCGTGCCCTATATCATCGTTTTCATGAACAAGGTTGACCAGGTCGACGACGATGAGCTCCTTGAGCTTGTTGAAATGGAAATCCGTGAAACCCTCGACGAGTATGAATTCCCCGGCGACGAAACCCCGATCATCAAGGGCTCCGCTCTGAAAGCGCTTGAATATGACGGCAACGATGTCAATGCTCCGGAAATCGCTTGCATCTGGGAGCTCATGGACGCTGTTGACTCCTATATTCCGACTCCGGACCGTAAGGCTGACCTTCCGTTCCTGATGCCCGTTGAAGACGTCTTCACCATCACCGGCCGCGGCACCGTCGCCACCGGCAGAGTGGAAAGAGGCCAGCTCAAGACCGGCGAAGAAGTTGAGATCGTTGGCTTGACCGATGAAAAGAGAAAGACCGTCTGCACCGGTATCGAAATGTTCCGCAAGATCCTCGACTATGCTGAGGCCGGCGACAACATCGGCTGCCTGCTGCGTGGTGTTCAGAGAACTGAGATCGAACGCGGCCAGGTGCTTGCAAAGCCCGGTTCCATTCATCCCCACACCAAGTTCCGCGGCCAGGTTTACGTTCTGACCAAGGATGAAGGCGGCCGTCATACTCCGTTCTTCAACAACTATCGTCCGCAGTTCTATTTCCGCACCACCGACGTGACCGGCGTTATCTCCCTTCCCGAAGGCACTGAGATGTGCATGCCCGGCGACAACGTCGAAATGGACGTTGAACTGATCACCGAGATCGCGATCGAAGAAGGTCTTCGTTTCGCTATCCGTGAAGGCGGCCGTACCGTTGGTTCCGGCGTTGTTACTGCCATCAACGAATAATTGACTGCTTGTCATTCAAAAAACCCGTCGCGTTTGCGGCGGGTTTTGTTTTCGCACGGAAAAATCCGACCGGGCGGCCACTGGCCGCCCCTACGATTTTCTGCCCACCGTCAACTCTTACTCAATCCCTCAACCCCTCAACCCCTTAATCCCTCAATCCCTACCCCCTACTCCCCACTCCCCTTTTGTCGAAAAGAATCCATTGCTTTTTTTCGCATTCTATGATAAGATAAAGAAAAGCAACATTCGCGGAGGTACAGCCATGAGAATTCTGATGCGCGGCGCAATCGACCCGATGATCGACATGAACCCGGCAAAGTTCATCATCGAAAATCACACCGGCGGCAACATCGGCAACATGATCTTTACCAACAGCATTGCCCGCACCCTGCTCACCGACGAACATACCACGATTGACTATGTGGACTTGCGTAAGCAAAAGCTCGATGACGCTTATGCTTCCTTTGTCAACGAGACGTATGATTATTTTTTGATCCCGCTCGCCAACGCGTTCAAAACCACGAACTACGACGAGCTGATGATCATCACGAAATTCGTCAAAAAGCTGAAAATTCCCTGCTGCATCATCGGCGTCGGCATTCAGCGCACGATTTCCAAGGCGCGCTTTTCCGAGGTGTATCCGCACTGCGAGGAGGCAAAGGCCATGGTGGCCGCCGTGCTTGAAAAATCGCCGATGATCGGTGTGCGCGGCGAGTTGACCGGCGAATTTTTGCAGGATCTCGGCTTTTTGCCGGAAAAGGATTTCACGGTGATCGGCTGCCCGTCCATGTTCACCTACGGCGATACGCTGCCCGAGATCAAACCGACCGTTTTGAACGAAAATTCCGTGATCTCCTTGAATTCCAAGGTTGAATTTGAAAAGCTCGAGGGCTACCGGCCGTTTATGGAATTTGCAAAGCGGAACATGGCGCTGTTTCCGAATATGGTCTATGTCCAGCAGCAGATCGACGATGTGCGTATGATCTATCTTGATTCCATCAAGCAGGAGCTGCGTGCCTCAAAGAGCTATGACGTCAGCAAGGCGATCAGCTTCACGAACATCCCGGCGTGGATCGATTATTTCCGCGAACATGTGGATTTTTCCTTCGGCTCGCGCATCCACGGCAATGTTGCGGCGATCCTTGCCGGTGTGCCGTCCGTTGCGGTTCCGTTTGACCGCCGCGTGCTGGAGCTTGCGGAATATCACAACATCCCCTATTTGAAGGTCAAGCCGCTCAGCGAAAAGAAGACGCTCTATGATGTGTTTGAACAGGCAGATTTCTCCTCGGTCCACCGCGGTCACAAGGAGCGATTCGGCCATTACCTCGATTTTCTGCACACGCTCGGTCTGGACACGATTTATGACCATGACTATACCGGCACAAAGCCGCCCTACGACCAGGTCATGGACGCACGGAAATTTCCCGGCGTGATCAAGGCGTATGATACGCTGACCGACGCGGAAAAGCTTGAACGCTATAAGGATTCCTTCCAGCTTTACCGCGAGGTGCGCAAGAATCTTGCGGATTCGCTGAATGAAAAGGAACAGGAACTGTGCGCCGAAAAGGACACGCTGAAAAAGCAAAAGAAACAAATTCAGACGCTGACCGCTGAAAACGCGCGGCTGAAGGAGCAGCTTTCCGTCAATCCGTTGCTGCGCATCTGGCGTGCGCTTTTGCGGCGCATGAAGCGGCTGTTTGGTTCCAAATAACAACAAAAAGAGCGGCCGTCGGCCGCTCAATGTTTGCTTTTTCTCAGTTTTTCTGTGCCGTCTCATAGATCATCTGCAGCCCGTCCAGCAGCAGGTGCTCGTCGTATGTAAACGTCCTGCGGCAACAGGGCAGCACCGCGCGGCTGTAACCGCCGGTGGCGATCAGGCTGGCGCTTTCGATGGAAAGCTCGTCAAAAATGCGGTCGGTCAGCCCGTCCAGCATGGCGGCGGTGCCAAAGACGCTGCCGGACTGCATACAGGCCACCGTATCGGTGCCGAGCACCGTCTGCGGTATGGTGAAGCTGATGGACGGCAGCAGCGCAGCGCCCTGCGTCAGCGCGTCCAGTGAAATTTTCATGCCCGGCGCGATGATGCAGCCGTCGAATTTGCCGTCTTTGTCAATATAGATCAGCTTTGTCGCCGTCCCGAGGTCGGCGATGATGCACGGCAGCTCATATTTTTTTGCCGCCGCAACACTGTCCACGATCAGGTCCGCGCCGACCTGCGACACCGGCAGCGCGTCGGTTTGAAAATTGCCGCAGCAATGCGCGCCGACTGTCAGCGGCGTTACATGACAGACGGTTTCGACCGCCTGCGTCAGGCTGTCGGTCAACTCCGGCACCACGGAGGAAATGATCGCGCCGTCGATCTCGTTCGGCGCGACTCCGTGCAGATGCAGAATATCGTCGAGCGACGACGCATATTCATCGGCGCATTTTTGCCGCAGAGAATACATGCGCGACACAAAGCGCGGCGTTTTTTCCGCGTAGCAGCCGAGCGTGATATTGGTATTGCCGATGTCGATACACAGCAGCATAAAAACACCACCATTCAAAGAATGGGTCAATTATAACGCAAGAACACACAAAAGTCAATCATTTCAGGAGGGATGTGTATGCGCTGCAACGCCTGCCCGCGTCTGTGCGGCGCGGACCGGACACAGAGCGTCGGTTTTTGCGGCGTACCGGCGTCGTTTCAGGTGGCGCGCGCGGCAAAGCATTTTTGGGAAGAGCCGTGTATCAGCGGCGAGAAAGGCTCCGGAACCGTGTTTTTTTCCGGCTGCAATCTGCGCTGCGTTTTTTGTCAAAACGCCGCCATCAGCCGCGGCTGCTTTGGAAAAACGCTGACGGATACCGAGCTGATGCGCGTGTTTGACCGTCTGATCGAAAGCGGCGCACACAATTTGAACCTTGTCACGCCGACCCATTATGCCGAGCGCCTTGTCGAGGTTTTGCGCACCTATCACAGTCCGGTCCCTGTGATCTATAACTGCAGCGGCTATGAACGGGTGCAGACGCTGCAAAAGCTTGAGGGGCTGATCGATGTGTATCTGCCCGATTTCAAGTACATCTCCGCCGAGCAGGCAAAACGTTACAGCGCCGCCGAAGATTATTTTTCGGTTGCTGCTGCCGCCATTCGTGAGATGAAACGGCAACAGCCAAAGGATATTTTTTCAGACGGGCTGCTGCAAAAGGGCGTCATCATCCGGCATCTGATTTTACCGAAGAACACCAACCGCTCCGTGGAGCTGCTTCGTTTCATCGCCGACACCTTCGGCACGAGCACCATCGTCAGTCTGATGGCGCAGTACACCCCCTGCGGCGATCTTTCCGCCTTTCCGGAGCTGCAGCGGCGCATCACCGCGCGGGAATATGAAAAGGTGCTTCTTGCGCTGGAATCGCTCGGTTTTAAAAACGCCTATGTACAGGAGCGTACCGCAGCCGGAGAAGAATTCATCCCCGACTTTGATCTGACCGGCGTCTAATTTTGTCGATTTCTCTTTACAAACGTCGAAAATCCATGTATAATGATAAAAAAAGAAAACGGAGGATTTCCAACATGAAAAACGTAAAAGAAAAGGGAAAAGGCTTTATCAGTGAGTTCAAGGCATTCGTGCTGCGCGGCAACGTGATGGATCTTGCCGTCGGCGTGATCATCGGCGCTGCGTTCGGCAACATTGTCACTGCGCTGACCGACGACTTCATCAACCCGCTGATCTCGTCCATCGGCGGCGTGGAGATCGCCGGCATGATCAAGCTGCCCTGGGTCAACTATGAAGGACTGGATTCCGCGGCAAGAACCGCGCTTTCCCTCAACTACGGCCACTTCATCACCACAGTCATCAACTTTTTGATCATGGCGCTGTGCATCTTCCTGATGGTCAAGGCGGTCAACAAGCTGATGAATCTTGGCAAAAAGCCGGAGCCTGAAGCTGCGCCCACCACAAAGACCTGCCCGTTCTGCAAGAGCGAGATCAGCATTGAAGCAACAAAATGCCCCTGCTGCACCTCCGATCTTCCCGCTGAGGAAACAAAATGATGCTTGGTTTTTACGGAACCGGAAATATGGCCACCGCGATTCTTCGCGGTGTCCTTTCGTCAGGGCTGCTTTGCGCAGAGAAACTGATGATCTATGATATTGATACAAGCAAGACTGCAGCACTTTCCAATGAAACCGGCGTGCAGGCGGCCATGTCGCCCCAAGCGCTGATTTCTGCCTGTGACACCGTTTTGCTCGCAGTCAAGCCGCAGATTCTGCCCGGCGTTTTAAATGAAAATGCGCCCGTTTTTTCGCAGAAAAACCCGCTGATTATCTCCATCGCCGCAGGGAAGACGCTTGACTTTTTGCAAAGTCAGCTCACCTCCCCCGCCCGTCTGGTGCGTGTGATGCCGAATCTCAACGCTACGGTCGGCGCAGCCGTGTCCGCATTTTGCGGCAACGAATACGCAACAACAGCAGACCTTGCCTTTACGGAAAAGCTGTGCAAAAGCTTCGGTACGGCGCTTGCGCTGCCGGAATCGCAGTTTTCGATCTTCGGCGTTCTCGGCGGCTGCGCGCCGGCGTTCGTGTTCCTGTTCATTGACGCACTTGCCGCTGCCGGCGTCAAAAACGGACTGCCGAAAGCCACCGCGCTTTCCGTCAGCGCGCAAAGTGTCCTCGGCAGCGCAAAGCTGCTGCTTGAAAGCAGCGAACATCCGCGGGAACTCATCGACCGCGTCTGCTCCCCCGGCGGCACAACCATTGAAGGCGTGTTGTCTTTGACACACGACGGATTTGAAGCGGCTGTGCAAAACGCCGTACAGGCGGCGCTGGAAAAGGACCGGCGGCTGTAAAATACGTTCATCAGACTGCTCGATATTATTCAACCTGGCGCTGCCGCTTTGCGGCAGCGTTTTTTCGCACGGCTTCGCCGTGCGACGCGGGCGCGAAACGGAACCGTGCACTGCACGGTTCCCCCGAAGGGCAAAAAACGGCGCAACTGCGCCGTTTGCGCCCTTCGGTGCGCGCGACGAACGTCGCGCGGTTTCGCGCCCGCCTTTTTCCGGCGCAGCGTGCTGCGCCGGAATGATTTATAGGCGCACCAAAGCGAAAAACAAAGCGGACAACAGCATCCCGGCAAGCAGTCCGCCGCAAATTTTCAGCGCCTCCGAAAGCGAGCTTCGCCGAATCTTCGTCGGCGGCACACTGCCGGCCTTGCGCGCAATCAGTCCCGCCCGCTCGCGCAGCTTTCCTTCGCTTAAGCTTGCGTACTCCGGTTTCACAAAAAACATGATCTTTTCAAAATAATCGCAGTCGGTTTCGTGTACTTCCACAACCTGCCGGTTCACACCCTTGATCATAAGCAGACCTCCTTCATATCAAACTTATTATCTGCAGCTTTTTCCTCTTTATCCGAATCTGAATCGTTCTCTTTTTTCTGAAACTGTGAGCACTTATCACCTTTGAGTTTTCCACATTTTACGCCTGATTTTTAAGGAAATCTTAAGGAAAACCGTGGAAAACCATGTGGAAAATGTTGAAAACCCTTTAAAATCACGTGTTTTTCAAGCCTTTTGCATGTGGAAAACCTGATTTTGACTTTTCCTCGTTCGGTTGTTTTTATTTTCATTTTCGATAAAAAGTAACATCATTGAAAACGGTCCTTTGTTCTCTTTTTTTTGCTGATTTTCTTTCGGTTTTCTTTTATGATCTGAAGCTTTACGAAAAAATATACAAGCGTCTCTTTCCGTTTTTTCTTTCCATGTTGACACTGCCGCTGATGTGTGTCTTTTACACATTTTACATTTTTTCTCATTTTCTTCTTTCAGCACAAAACAAAACAGCCGACTCTTTTGAATCGACTGTTGTGGTGACCCGGACGAGAATCGAACTCGTGTTACCGCCGTGAAAGGGCGGTGTCTTAACCGCTTGACCACCGGGCCATAGATGTATGTAAAGAGACGCAGTGCGGAGCTCTTATTTTTTATATGTGAAGAGCCGAAGCTCTGATTTTTTAAAAAATGGTAGCGGCAGTGGGATTTGAACCTACGACACTCCGGGTATGAACCGAATGCTCTAGCCAACTGAGCTATACCGCCACATCATTTGCGCTCACAACGCTTTGCTATTATATTATATCCGTTTCGAATTGTCAATAGCTTTTTTAAAAAAAATTTGTGCTATTTTCCTTTTTTTATCCTTTGGCGCTTTTGCAGACGTCCTTCATGCAGCATTTTTCACATTGCGGACGGCGTGCAATACACACCGCACGGCCGTGCAGAACCGCGCGATGGCAAAAATCGTTGCTTTCCTGCGGCGCAACGATCTTTTTCAGCTCCAGCTCCACTTTTTTCGGATCCTTTGTCGCCACAAGGCCGAGCAAATTCGTGATACGGATCAGGTGCGTGTCGGCAACAATGGCCGGCTGATGAAAAATATCACCCATGATCAGGTTCGCCGTCTTTCTGCCGACGCCGGGCAAAGAGATCAGATCGTCAAGCGTATCCGGCACACGGCCTTCAAAGTCCGCTTTGATCTTTTGCGCCATCGCAACAATGTCCCGTGCCTTCGCGTGATAAAAGCCGCAGGAATGAATGATGGTTTCCACATCCTCCACCTTCGCTTCACAGAAAGCGTCAAGCGTGGGATAGGTTTCAAACAATTGCGGCGTGACCGTATTTACGCGCGCGTCGGTGCACTGCGCGGAAAGGCGCGTTGCGATCAAAAGCTGCAGCGGGTCGCTGTATTCCAGCGAGCACAGCGCGTCCGGATATTCCTTTTTCAGTGCGGCAACACAAAAGGCCGCCCGTTCTTTTTTCGTCATTTTTTCCACATCCCAGATCATCTGTGTTAAAAAAATTGGCACCCGAAAAACCTTGACACATCTGTGCCGAAGTGATACAATAAAATGTAATTATTTTATATAATAGATATCTATAACTTTTAATCACTTATATATTTATTATAATACGTTTTATTCCGCGTTGCAAGTACTTTTTTTCAAGAGGAGGCTACCATGGATTCTTTCAACGAAATTTGGGAAACGATCCGCACGCTTTTGAAATCACGCGTGACGGAAGTTGCCTATAACGTCTGGCTGGAACCGCTGGAATTCGTCAGCTTTGAAAACGATGTGATCACCCTGTCCATCAGCGAGTTCAAACGAAAGATCATTGTGGACAAGTTTTCCGCGCTGATCAATGAATGCTGCGAGGCCGCGTTCGGTTTTCCGATCACCGTCAATTACATATTGCCGAACGATCCCGAACCGATCCTTTCGCAAAGCGGCGAGCAACGCAGCAGCCGCGACGACGATTATAACTACACGTTCGACAACTTCATCATCGGCTCGTCCAACCGCTTCGCGCACGCCGCCGCACTGAACGTTGCAAACAATCCCGGAAAAGCCTATAACCCTTTGTTCATCTACGGCCACTCCGGTCTCGGAAAAACCCACCTGCTTTCTGCAATCATGAACGAGGTCCGCGCGCAGCGGCCGCATGAAACGGTCATCTATACCAGCGGCGAGCATTTCACCAATGAGCTGATCCAGTATATCCGCGATCACAACACCGCCGCGTTCCACGACAAATATCGCTCCTGCGATGTGCTGCTGGTGGACGATGTGCAGTTCATCGCCAACAAAGAGGCGACCCAGGAGGAGTTTTTTCACACCTTTGAGGCGCTGAAAAATGCCGGAAAGCAGATCGTTTTGACCTCCGACCGGCCGCCGCGCGAGATGATCACATTGGAAGAACGGCTGCGCACGCGCTTTGAAGGCGGTCTGATCGCCGACGTTCAGGCGCCGTCGCTGGAAACACGCATGGCGATCGTGAAAAAGAAAGCGGACGAGCTGCACATTGACCTTTCCGACGACGTTATTTCCTTCATTGCGGAAAACATCAAAAAGAACATCCGCCAACTGGAAGGCACCGTAAAAAGAATCAAAGCCTATCAGGAAGTGGAGGGCACAAAACCGAGCATCGCCATTGCGAAAAAGGCGATCAGCGATATTTCCAACGATAACCCGCCCGTACCCGTCAAGGTGGAAAACATCATCAACGAGGTGTCCCGCACCTTCAACGTCAGCCCGGCGGATATCCGCTCCGACCGCAGAAACGCCAACATCTCCCAGGCGCGGCAGATCGCCATGTACATCGTGCATGAGGTGACCGATCTTTCCACCAAAGCCATCGGCGCAGAATTCGGCAACAAGCATTATTCCACCGTGATCTACGCGCTCGGCGAAATGAAAGAAAAGCTGGCAAAGAATATGCAGCTCAAGGCGACCGTGGACGACATTATCAAAAATATCAACGAATAAACCGGCAGACTTTTCCACACACTTTTTCGTTTTCCACACGCAGTTTTCCATATTTTCCTTCTGCGCGCGTCTGCCTGTGTGGATTCCGAACGATTTTTCACAGCGGCTTTCACGCCCAGATTTCCCAGTTTTTCCAGCGAAATCAACGGCAAAGAAGACTTTCCACATTCTTCACAGCCTCTAACACTACTACTGAATTTATTTTCCTATCTTTCTATCCCGGAGGAGAAAACCATGAAAATTGTTTGTGACAGCGCAAAACTTTCCAAGCTTTGCATGAATGTGCAGCGCACCGTTTCCGCAAAATCCACCATCCCCGCCATTGAAGGTATTCTGATCGACGCGCTCGGCGACAACGTCCGGCTGACCGGCTATGATCTGGAAGTGGGAACGGAGACCTTCCTTGCCGCAGAGGTGGAGGAAAACGGCAGCGTGATTCTCAACGCCAAAAATCTTTGCGATATTTTGCGGCTGCTGCCGGAGGATACGGTCAGCATTGAAAGCGACGAGCGCAACATCTGCAAGATCCGCTCCGGCGAAACGCAGTATTCCATCATCGGCGCATCCGCGGAGGATTACCCGGATCTGCCGAATGTTTCCGGCGGCTTTCCGATCGTGATCAATCAGGCGCTGCTGAAGGATATGATCCGCAAAACGATTTTTTCCGTCTCCTCCAGCGAACGCAACCCTGTTCACTCCGGCGTGAAATTTGAAATTTCCGACGGAAAGATCGTTCTCGTTGCCGTGGACGGCGCCCGCCTTGCGGTGCGCAGAGAAGAGATCGATTACACCGGCGAGGACGTCAGCTTTGTTGTGCCGGCAAAGACGCTCAGTGAGATCGTAAAGCTCGGCGACGACGACGAGGGCAGCTACGCCATCAGCGTCGGCAGACGCCACATCTCCTTTGAAGTCGGCGAATACCGCATCATCTCCCGCCTGCTCGAGGGCAACTTCATCGATTATAAAGCGGCCATCCCGCTGTCTGCCGCCACCACCGTGATCGCGGATACACGCCGCATGATCGAATGTGTGGAGCGCACCGCGCTGATTATCACCGACCGTTCAAGCCCCGTGCGCTGCATCGTGGAACCCGAAATGCTGCGTTTTTCCTCGATCACGACGATCGGCACGGCAAATGATAAGATGTTTGTGGATATGAAGGGCGACGAGCTGGAGATCGGTTTCAACAGCAAATTCATGCTCGACGCGCTGCGTGCATGTGAGACCGACGAGATCAAGCTGGAATTCAACAGCGCGAACCAGCCGATTCTGATCCTTCCCACCGAAGGTGAAAAATTCCTCTTCCTTGTTCTTCCCGTCAGAATTTGAATATGAAAGTAAAAGTAAAAGTTGCCGAAAAAAATCGGCAGATTCTGGAGATTCAAACGCCGGTGATCCGGCTCGACGCCGCGCTGAAGCTGGCAAATGCCGTCTCCACAGGCGGACAGGCAAAATTTGTGATTCAGGAAGGACTTGTCAAGGTCAACGGTGAACTTTGCACCCAACGCGGCAAAAAGCTTCGAGAAGGCGATATTTTCGCGTTTGAGCATCAGCTTTACGAGGTCCGGCAATGTACATAACGGAGCTTGAGGCGGTCGCGTTCCGCAATTTAAGCGGCGTGTCCATCCGCCCGTGCAGGGAAGTCAACCTGATTTACGGCGACAACGCACAGGGAAAAACAAACCTGCTCGAAGCACTGTGGATGTTTACGGGCTGCCGGTCGTTCCGTGCGGCAAAGGACGCGGAGTTGCTGCAGTTCGGAAAACAAAAAGCACGCCTGTTTTTGGAATACTACGGCCATGACCGGCTGCAGACGATGCAGCTTGATATTGAAAAAGGGCGCACGTTTACGCAAAACGGTGTGCGTCTGCCCTCGCCTTCGCGCGCCATGGGCGAATTTTTGGCGGTTGTGTTCTCGCCGGTGCACCTGACGCTGGTCAAGGACGGCCCCGCCGCACGCAGACGGTTTTTAGATAACGCGATCGGACAGCTCAAGCCGAAATACGGTGCGGCGCTGTCGGATTACAACAAAGCGCTCCTGCAGCGCAACCTTGTGCTCAAGGACGCGGCCTATCACCGCGAGCTGTTTGACACGCTCGATGTCTGGGAGGACCGCATCGCCTATTACGGCAGCGAGATTTTGCGCCAGCGCATCGGATATGTGCAGCGGCTGCGCAATTTCAGCGCGGACATCTACGCCGGTATTTCGCGAAAAAAAGAGACGCTGCGTGTCAGCTATGCACAAGCTGTACCGACCGAGGGAGCTGACCGAAAAGAACTGTATGAATCGCTGCTTGCAAATTTAAAGAAAGCGCGTAAGGACGACCTTTTGACCGGCACAACGTCGGTCGGTCCGCACCGGGACGACCTTGCGGTGGAGATCGATTTTCTTTCCGCACGCACCTTTGCTTCGCAGGGTCAGCAGCGCTCGGCGGCGCTTGCGCTCAAGCTCGGCGAAGCGGCGGTGATCCGCAATTTTACAAACGAACAACCCGTGGCGCTGCTCGACGACGTGATGAGCGAACTCGATACGGCCCGGCAAAACTATATTCTCAACCATATCCGCGACTGGCAGGTTTTCATCACCTGCTGTGACCCCTCTTCCGTCAAAAGCCTGCGCTACGGAAAGGCCTTTGCGATGAAAGAAGGCAGGATTTTGAAATAGGTGATCTCATGTATCTGCATCTCGGACAGCAGACTGTCATCACAACCAAAGAGATTCTCGGCATCTTTGACCTTGACACCGCCACCGTTTCGGCAAAAACGCGCGCGTTTTTAAAAAAGGCGCAGCAAAACGGCGACGTGATCAACGTCTCGCAGGAGCTGCCGAAATCCTTCATCCTCTGCGACAGCGGCAAGGTTTATGTTTCGCAGCTTTCCCCTGCCACGCTGCTGCTGCGATTGGAAAAACAACAATAATCATTTTACGATAGATCATTAACGCCGGAGGTAACACTGTGGAAAACCAGGAAAACAGAAACGAAGAACTGGAATTTGTGCGCGAACAGGGCACAGAAGACGAATTTGAAAACATAGAGACCATGGACACCCAGGTCACCGAGACCTATGACGCCGACGCCATTCAGGTGCTTGAGGGTCTGGAAGCGGTGCGCAAACGCCCGGGCATGTACATCGGCTCTACCGGACCGCGCGGACTGCACCATCTGGTCTATGAGATCGTGGACAACTCCATCGACGAAGCGCTCGCGGGCTACTGCACGCATATTGAAGTGGAAATTCTGCCCGACGACGTCATCACCGTGCGCGACAACGGCCGCGGTATTCCCGTCGGTATCAACGAACAGAAAGGGCTGCCGGCCGTGACGGTCGTTTTGACCGTTCTGCACGCCGGCGGTAAGTTCGGCGGCAGCGGCTACAAAGTTTCCGGCGGTCTGCATGGCGTGGGTTCCTCCGTTGTCAACGCGCTGTCGGAGTGGTTCGAAGTCGAAGTCTCTCAGGACGGCCATGTGCATCATCAGCGCTTTGCGCGCGGTAAGATTGTGACCGATTTAAAGGTCATCGGCGACACCGACGAGACCGGCACATTCATCAAATTCAAGCCCGACCCGGAAATTTTTCAGGAGACGACCGTCTACGATTATGAAACGCTGCAGCGCCATCTGCGCGAGAGCGCCTTCCTCAACGCCGGCATCTCCATCACCCTGACCGATAAGCGCGATCCGGAAAACATTGTGGAAGATGTGTTCTGCTATGAGGGCGGCATCGGCTCGTTCGTCTCCTATATCAACGAAAGCCGCGGCCTGACCGCCGTGCATGACGCGCCGATTCATTTTTCTACCGTTTCCGGCGACAAGAGCGCCGAGATCGCGCTGATGTATAACGACGGCTATAATGAAACGATCCTCTCCTATGCCAACAATGTCCACACCGTGGACGGCGGCACGCACGAGACAGGCTTTAAAACCGCGCTGACCAAGGTGTTCAACGAATACGGCAGAAAATATAATATCCTCAAGGACGCCGATAAAAAGCTGTCCGGTGAAGATTGCCGCGAGGGTTTGGTGGCGGTGATCAGCGTGAAGCTGACGGACGCGCAGTTTGAGGGCCAGACCAAGGGCAAGCTCGGCAACACCGAGATGACAAAGCTGGTTGCAAATACCGTTTATAACAAGCTCACCGATTATTTTGAAGAGCATCCGCAAATTGCGAAGCTGATCTTTTCCAAAGCGCTTGACGCTTCCCGCGCAAGAGAAGCCGCAAGAAAAGCGCGCGAGGCCGCACGCAGAAAATCACCGCTGGAAAGCAATTCCCTGCCCGGCAAGCTCGCCGACTGCACGGAGCGCGACCCGGCCAAGACCGAGCTGTTCATCGTTGAGGGTGATTCCGCCGGCGGTTCCGCAAAGGAAGGCCGCGACCGCACCATTCAGGCAATTCTGCCGCTGTGGGGCAAGATGCTCAACGTGGAAAAGAGCCGACTGGACAAGGTCATCGGCAACGACAAGCTTATGCCCGTTGTGACCGCGCTGGGCGCCGGAATCGACGAGGATTTCAACATTGAAAAGCTGCGTTACCATAAAATCGTCATCATGGCCGATGCCGACGTTGACGGCCAGCACATCCGCACGCTGCTGCTGACCTTCTTCTTCCGCTATATGCGCCCGCTGATCGACAAC
>JAFTCX010000049.1 GCA_017454485.1 Clostridia bacterium
ACCCACTGATTCACTCGTATACGTGAATCAGTGGGTATCAAAATGTAACCGCCCCTTTTTCGCGATTTTCGCGGTGCGAAAAGCGCGAAAAAGGCGGCGGGGCGAGCCGCACAGCGAACGCTGTGCGGTCAGCAGGGCGCAAGAACAACCTGCCATTTCCCGAAACGTACACCTGCGCCCTGCTGCAGCACCGCGCTGTGCGCGGTGCTGCTCGCCCCGCCGGTGTGCGCACGGCGCAGCCGTGCGCAAAAACGCCGCAGGCCGAAAGGCCTGCGGCGCCATACGTCTGCGTATAGTCTGTGTACCCGCTGATTCACTCTGATATGTAAATCAGTGGGTACCAAAGGGCTGCTCATTTCACGTTCTGCGTGAATCAGCAGCCCTTTCATTGAAAATTCACTTGGAATCCTTTTCGACCAGATGGATGTTCCACCCCGTATCGACCTTCTTTTTCACCGTCTTCATGGTGTTCTCGTCCAGGTCCGGCCAATCGTTCACGGTGCTCGCCTTGTTTGTGACCAGATGGGCCTTTTCCGCGCACAGCGCAAGGGGCGTGTCGGCAAGCGAATCGGAATAGAAGTTTTCGATCATCGGGAACCCGTGATCAATGATGTATTTGGACTTTTCCTTGGCATACATCAGATTGTTGACGAAAACGCCGAATTCACGGTCAAATTCCGACGCTATGTAGTTGACGCCCAGCCGCTTTGCAATCGGTCCGATGATGCAGGCCGGCGAAGCGCTGATGATCAGATCGTCGGGCCGTTTCTGCGCCAAATACCACGCGGAAATGCGCTTTTCATACTTATCCCAGTAGCGCTCGATCTGTTCGTCAAAATCGTCAACCATCGTCAAATAGCTGAACATCCTGCGCTGCATCAAATAATTGGGGATCTTTCCGGTTTTGTACTGAATCAGGCTTTTCAAAACGTGCGGAAGATAAGTAAAGCAAAGCTTGGGATGGCGGATGAGACACCAGCGTGCGAAGCCGATGGAACAATCCGAATAAAAAATGGTTCCGTCAAAATCGTATACATTCATGTGATTCTCTCCTTCTGCGCCTGTGCACGCGCGAAAAACAAGCCTTTTAAAAAGACGTATGATTCTAAAATCAATTGTAATACATTTGCCGGCCGTTTTCAAGACCGGTAGCACAAAAAAACAAAGAAAAAAGAAAAAGCCGCTGATGCGACTTTTCTTTACATGGCTGCGGATCTAGGATTCGAACCCAGACATACAGAGTCAGAGTCTGCTGTGCTACCCTTACACAAATCCGCAACAACATGAGATATTATACACGAGCAAACGGAAAATGTCAAGGCTTTTTTGAAAAAAGATGGGAAAACAGAAAAAAGTTATGCGTTCATCTCGTTTTGCGCCGCAATCATCGTGTCAGGATAGTTACCGATCAGCGCATCTACGCCCAGTGCGGACAGCCGTTTGACATCCTCCGGCTCATTTACCGTGTAGGTATTGATCTCACGCCCCTGCGCGTGGATTTCACGGACAATCTCAGGCTGAAGCGTCACGAACCACGGGTGGCAGCACTCCACACCGCGCTCCTTTGTATAAGCGCCGAACGCCGCCAGCCAGTCGCCGGTCAAAAAGCCGCACTTGATTTCCGGCGCAATCTCCTTGCAGCGCAAGACGGTGTAGTGATTGAAGGAGGAAAAGATGATTTTTTCCTCCAGGTGATACGCGCGAACCATCTCGATCACGCGGCGTTCAATCGTCGGGTACTCATACACACCGGTTTTCAGCTCAATGTTTGTAATGAGCGGAAGATCCTTCACATAATCGAAGTATTCCTCCAGTGTCGGAATCGCGTTAAAGCCGTATTTGCCGGCAAACGACGCGGAATAATCGAATTTGCGCAGCTCCTCGAGCGTCATATCCTTGACACTGCCGCTGCCGTTGCTGGTGCGGTCAATCGTTTCGTCGTGGATGATGACCAGCTTGTTGTCCTTGGTCAGATGCACGTCCAGCTCAATGCCGTCCACACCGGCCTCCACCGCCTTGCGGAAGGAAAGCATGGTGTTCTCAGGGTAGTTGCCGCTGAAGCCTCTGTGACCGAAAATTTTAGACATAGATGATCTCTTCTTTCTCTTTGTGTTCTGCATATTGCCAAAGTGAATTATACTCCAAAAGTCAAAAGATGCAAGGGGTTTGCGCGTCTTTTTCTGAAATCGGCAGTTTCCACAAAAAACAAAAAAAGCTACGCAAATTTTCATTCGCATAGCTTGATATTTACCTTGAAATTACTCTTTCTTCATCAGGCAGACAAACGCTGCAGCCGCCGCGACGGAGATGGTGCCGATTGCAACAAGAACAGCGGAGGTGTCGCCAGTGTTCGGTGTCACAGCGTCGGTGGAATAGCTGCCGCTGTAATCAGAGGAACCGGAAGAGCTGCTGTCGCCGCCGCCGAGCATGGAGCCGAGGCTGCTGATGTCGCCGGATTTGACAACGTCGCCGAGACCGATGAACAGGTTCGCAAAGAAGTTCACGATATCGTTATCCATCATGCCGTCCAGGAAGGAGGTGTCGATGCCGAGAGACTGCAGACCGCCCTTGAGACCGTCTGTCAGGCTCGCAACCATATCGCTCACGCCGCTGGCCGCGTCGCCGCCGAGACCGCCGCCAAGACCGCCGAGCAGGCTGGTGATGTCGAAGGAACCGAGGTCGATGCCGCTGGTCAGGGAGGCAAGGTCAAGACCGCTGCCGCTGAACACGCCGCCGATCATATCTTCCAGCGCGCTGAGGTCAAAGCCGCCGCCCGCGGAAGCATCGGTAAACATGGAAGCAATGCTACTCGGATCGGAGACCACGTTCGGCAGCCAGGACATATCCACGCCGCCCAGAAGACCGGACAGGTTGGAAAGGCTGGAATCGCCGGTTGCGGCGCTGCCGTTTGCGGGCACGCTGCCGTTGGCAAGGCCGGAGATCGCGTCGCTCAGTTCGCTGAGCTTGCTGTCCTTCGCGTCGCCTTCGCCAACAAGGGAGCCGAGCTGATTTTTCAGGGAATCGAGATCCACGCCCTGCAGATCCAAACCGTCCAGAATGGAGGTCAGTTCCGAATCAGACAGCGAGGAGATATCTACGCCTTCCAGTGCGCCGGCGAGAGAGTCCAGATCGAGACCGTCAGCGGCAAGCGCCGAAGGAACGATCAGGCACAGGCACATCATAACTGCCACAACAATGCTGAAAACTTTTTTCATTTTATTTTCATCCTTTCCGTTCTCTATGCATTCACGCAAGATATTACCCTATCACTGATGTATTATACAACATCTTTTATCAAAATTCAATAGCTAATCTTATAATTTTTAAAAAATTATCTGCCTGTTTTTGGTTAGTTCCACGTGATGTAAACATCCAGACCGGAGACGGAATAGGTTTTATCCTTGACAAAGCCGTTGCTTTCCAGCGAAGCGGTAAACAGACCGAGCATTTTCTTGTCCTTCATCGTCAGGCGTGCGCGCATGGAGAGCTCGGAGCGGTCACGGAAGGAATTCAGCGAACCGGGCACGAAGCCGGTGCACCACCAGTATTTCCCGTAATCGCGGGTCAAACGCTCTTCGCCGTTACGATAAAAGCTCATGGACATATACAGCGCGTCCTCGTCGCTCACAGCGTCGTAGTGTACGCCGTCGTCGTCCGTCGGCTTATAGTAGCAGCCGATTTCGCTGCCGACAAAGACCAGCCCGTACTGCCCCTTCCAGAACTGGATGAGCCAGTCCTTTTTCTTATAAGTGAACTTCACGCGGAACGTGTCGTAATAGAAATTCAGGAACGGCGCACCGATGTCATACAGCGCGTTGAAGCCGAAATTGCGCTGCCAAGGGTCGTTGACCGTATAATAGTAGTTGCCGTCTTTGTTGTACTGATAGCCGAGGAAGCCGTTGGAAAACACGGCGGCGCGCTGAATAACCTGTTGCGCCTCTTCCTCCGCTGTGGTTTTCGGCGCAGCGGTCGTCGTTGTGTTCAGCGTAAAGCTGTTCGTGGTGGGCGCCGTGGTGGTCACGGTGTTGTAGTCGATCGTCGGAATCTCGGTCTCCTCGGTCGCGCTTGTTAAATCGGCCATATCAAAGGTCGTGAACAGATCGGTGTTCATCGTCTCATCGGTCGGCGCAATGAGCTGCGAGGTTTCCAGCGGTGCCGCGGTTTCGCTCGTCTGCGACTCGCTCGGCACTGCCTGCTGATCCATGGAAGAAATGGTGACCGGCTGTTCGGTTGTCAGGTTGTTGTTGATCATCCGCACGGCAAAAAACGAGCCGGCGCAAAGGACGGTCAATACCGTCACGATGATGATCGTTGTTTTCGGTTTATCCAGTCGCACAATAGAGACCTCCTGTATTTTTCACAAAAAAGAACGCCAATTTTCGTTACTATATAGGATAACAGAATTTTTTTGAAAGGTCAATAGAAAAGAAGAAACTTTTCAACTTCTTCGCTGCTTGTTTACAATCTTTCCAAACCGATCAGATCTTTGATGACCGCGCCGGCAAGCAAAAAGCCCGCCACCGGCGGCACAAACGGCACCGACCCCGGCACACTGCGTCTGCTTTGCTGCGCTTTTTCCGTGCAGTCCCCTTTTGGCTCAAGCGGCGGCTCCGGCGACCAGACGACCCGCAGCGAGGTGATGCCGCGCTTGCGGCATTCATGGCGCATCACGCGTGAAAGCGGATCGCCCGACGTTTCAAACAGATCGCACACGCGAAAGAGCGAGGGGTCCAGCTTGTTGCCCGTGCCCATGCAGGAAATCAGCGGCACGCCGCTCTTTTTTGCGCGTTCGGCAAGGGTGAGCTTTGCCGCGACGGTATCGACCGCGTCGATAATATAATTGTATAAAGAAAGGTCGATCGCATCGGCGCTCTCCGGCAAGTAAAACAGATCGTGCACCGTCACGGCGCACTGCGGATGGATCGCGTGCACCCGCGCGGCAGCAGCCTGCGTTTTCTTTTGGCCGAGCGTGTCATGCGTCGCAATGAGCTGACGGTTGAGATTGCTGGGAGAAACGCTGTCGTTGTCGATCAGATCAAGCGCACCCACACCGGCGCGTGCAAGCGCTTCCACAGCCGCGCCGCCGACGCCGCCGAGACCGAACACCGCCACACGCGCGTGCGCGAGCCGTTCGGTCGCCTGTTTGCCGAGCAGCAGTTCGGTTCTTGCAAAGGGATGGTCCATAGCCCTCATCCTTTCTGAAAAGCTGCCCTATTATACCCCCAAAGCGCAGGAATGTCAAAGTTTTTAAAAATATTTAAATTTCAGCTTTTTTTCAGCTCTGTTTCAGTTTCGTTTCAGAAATTGCCGCTATACTACAGACAATCCAAACAGCACCGGAGCAGCAAGCCCGGGCAAAATTCAAAGGAGGATTAACTTATGAAAACAAAAAAAACCAACCGCATCCGCAAGGTCTTCGCACTTCTGATGGTGATGCTCCTTGCCCTTCCGTCAGCCGCCCTGTGTTCCTTTGCGGCAGACGGCTACACCGCAACCTTTGCTGTCACCGGCGGCGAAGCGACAGTCAACATTTATTACACACAAGACTTAACCGCACCGGACGAAACAAACGTCACCTCAGCTGTGGCAAGAAACAGCGACACCGGTGAAATTGACGTTTCGGGCGACGGGCAAATCAACTTTGTTGTTGTTCCGGCCGACGGCTATACTGCCACGGTGACAGCGACCGGCAACTACAAGAACCTGAAGGTCGTTTCCGACAACGCCTATCGCCTCACAAAAGTCACAGGCGATGTTGAAGTTACGATCAGTGTTGCAGCAGCTTCCGAAACCGACACATCCGATCCGGTCATCACCTTCACCGACAGCGCGGCAACGCTCACGAGCGGCAGCGCCACCGGCATTTCCATCAACGGCACGGCTGTGAAAATCAACAACAGCGGCACCTACACCTTCACCGGCTCCTGCTCCAACGGCTCCATCGTGGTCAAAAAAGGCGTCACCGATGTTACGTTGATTCTGAACGGTCTGACCCTCACCGCTTCGGCGACTGCACCCATCACTTGCAATAAAGGCAGCGGCGTAACAATTTTTGCAGCGGCAGGCACAGTCAACAACCTCGCCGACGACAAATACAACAATGACGACTATTACACCGACGAGACGCTTTATCCCGACATTGAAAACGCGGTCATCAAATGCAAGGACGGCTCCAATGTGGTCATTGACGGCACAGGCACAATCAATATCAGTGCCTATGGCAAAAACGGCGTCAAGGGCGGCGCGGATCTCTATGAGGAGGATGCAGACGGCAACTACACCGACGTGCTGCTTTCCACCGCGTCATTGACCATCCAAAATGTGACGCTCAACGTCAGTATCCTGCACAGCTACAAAGATCCCGATGATACGAGCTCCTATGACGGAGACGCCATCAAATCAGAGAAGCTGCTCAACATTCTCTCCGGCAACATCACGGTATCTGCAAATGACGACGGCGTCAAATGCGACTACACGCTGAACATCGGCGCAAACGGCACGGCAGGCCCGACCATCAAAGTCACAAAAGCAACCGAAGGCATCGAAGGCTCCGTGGTCAACGTCTACAGCGGCAACGTCTATGTGACAGCGACCGACGACGGCATCAACGCCGCCAACGGCGACATCGCCGAACGCAGCGCCGACTTCCAATATAACCAGTACGGCGGTTACGTCTATATCAACGTGACGAACGGCGATGGGCTGGATTCCAACGGCAGCGCAACCTTTGCAGGCGGCGTGGCAGAGATCTACACGCCCTCGCAGGGCGACGGCGACCCGATTGACACGGAATACGGCACCGTCTTCAGCGGCGGCACAGTGCTCGGCGTCGGCAACAGCATGATGCAGCAATCCTACAGCGGCACCTATGTCACCTTCGGCAGCGCCTCCGGCGGCATGGACGGCGGCTTCGGCGGCAGATATGCGCCCGGCATGAGCGGCACCTCCGGCAGCAGCATTGTGAGCGCCGGCAGCACAATCTCCATCAAGGACAGCAGCGGCAACGTGATCTATACCGCGCAAAGCACAGCGCCGCGCGCAGCGAGCTATGTGGTCTTCGCCTCCCCGTCTATCAGCAGCAGCGGCTCTTACACCCTTGCTGCGGGCTCGTCCTCATCCAGCGGCTCGTCAACAACCGGCACCGGCAGTCAAGGCAGCCAAGGCGGCGGAAGCTGGGGCGGCAACAGCAACAGCACAAACAGCAGCAGCAGCTACGGCTCCTCCTTCAGCTTCTTTTCCGATTTCATTCAGAAAATCATCGATTTCTTCGTGAATTTGTTCTCCTTCCAGTTCTGATCATAACAACTCCTCTTTTCTCCTCTCTTTTTCCAAAGCGGGCATCGGCTGCGGTCGGTGCCCGCTTTCCTTGCATTGAATTGGTCAAAGCGCTTGCATTTTTACGGCGGATTATAGTATAATAAATGAAACGAAGCAAAAGGAGGGTGTGCGATGCAATATCTGATCACGGCGCTGGAAGGCGTCAGCTCTTTCATTTCCCCCTGTATGCTGCCGCTGCTGCCGGTGTACCTGTCCTACTTTGCCGGCGAAAAGAAGCAAAAGGGAACCACGTTTTTGCGCGCGCTGTTTTTTGTGTTCGGCTTTTCGGCGGTGTTCAGCCTGCTCGGTCTGTTCGCCGGATCGCTCGGCGCGCTGCTTGCGAAATACCAATCCGCAGTCAACATCATCAGCGGCCTTGCTGTGATCCTGTTCGGCCTGTCCTATCTCGAGGTGATCCGTCTGCCGTTTTTCAAAGGACAAAGCAAGGGGAAAAAGGTCGGCTCGGTTGCGGGCGCGTTTTTGTTCGGCATGATCTATTCCGTCAGCCTGACCCCGTGCGTCGGCGCGTTTCTCGGTTCGGCGCTCATGCTTGCCGCAAACAGCGGCACCGCCGCGCAGGGCGTGAGCTTGCTTTTGACCTATGCGGCAGGTCTTGGCATTCCGTTTTTGCTTTGCGCCGTTCTGCTCGATAAATTTAAATCCGCGTTTTCAAAAATCAAACAGCATTACAAAGTCATCAACCGCGTGTGCGGCGGCTTTCTCATCGCTGTCGGCATCTGCATGTGCTTCGGCTGGATGAACGCGCTGATGGCAATCTTTTCGTGAGGTGGTTCTGATGCAAAAAAAGCTTCGACTTCTGATTCTCGTTCTGGTCTTCGTCCTTGTGCTTGGCGGCGCTTATGCCGCGTATCACAAACTGCGCACTGATGTGGAGGTTCCGGCTCCGCCGGCAGCCGCAGAGCGGTCGGATGCGTTCATTGATTTTACCGTTTACACCGCCGAAGGCGAACAGGTCAAGCTTTCCTCGCTGCCGGGAAAACCGACCCTCGTCAACTTTTGGGCAACGTGGTGCCCGTACTGCCTGCAGGAGTTCCCCGAAATGCAGAGCGCTTTTGACGCTTACGGCGACAAAGTCAACTTTGCAATGGTTGACGCGACCGACAGCAAACGCGAAACCGTTGAAAAAGCGAAAAGCTTTTTAGAGGAAAACGGCTACACCTTCCCCGGCTATTATGATCTGGACACCGATGCGCTGAACGCCTACGGCGTATACAATCTCCCGACGACGATCCTTCTGGATGCAAAGGGCACCATCGTCTTTCGGCATGCGGGCGCGTTGACGTATGAGATTCTTGAGCAGCAGATTTTAAAGCTGCTGAATTCGTAACCTTTGAGCCGCTGCAAATGCAGCGGCTCCTGTTTTTGTTCATCTGTGGGCACCTCACGAAAAAAAACAAAACAAAAAGCGGACAGGAAACCCTGTCCGCAAAGATGCGTTCTGATTTCGCGGTTGCCGTTGTGGCGGCAGCATTGCCGAAACCGCTGAACAGACCGGCGATCGTGGAAAAAATGCTGCTCAGAGAAGCGCCTGCGTTCGCGGTGTTCGTGTTGGTGTTTGTGTTTGTGTTTGTATTGGTGTTTGTGTTCGTATTGGTATCCGTGGTTGTGCCGGCAGTCTGGCCGCCGCTCAAGGAAGCGAGTGCCTGCTTCACGAACGCCATAAAGCTGTTGAGGATGCTGCTGAGCATACCGAGCGGGTTGCTGCCGGTCTGCGCGGGATCCGTAGTTGTACCTGTACCTGTGCCCGTACCCGTGCCTGTGCCGTTACCGTTCGCGGCGCCGGCAAGGAGTTGAGAGAACAGACCCTTGAACATTTCAAGCAGCGGCTGAATGTAGGTGGAAAGCGAACCGAGGATCTTGTCGATGTCCACATTGGTGGCGTTGCCGGAAGCCGGTGTGTCGGAAACAGCCTGCGTGCCGGAGTTTAACGCTTCAAAGGTTCTGCCGAATTTCTTGGCATAAGCGTCCGCCGTGGAGCCTGTGTAGCCGTAAATCTTCGTGCCCTGGGGAATCGTGTTGCCGGAATCGCCGATCTGGCAGGATGTGTTGAGCACAGAGACTTCCTTCAGCGCGGTGCAGCCCTTGAACGCGTCAACGCCGATCTCCTTCAAAGTTGACGGAAGCGAAACCATAGTCAGGCGCGTGCAGTTTTCAAACGCGTTGTTTTCGATTTTGACCACCGAGTTCGGAATGGTCACGTTGAGCAGGTTGCTGCAGCCGGCAAACGCGTAGCTGCCGATGCTTGTTACGCCGCCGCTGATTCTGACCTCACGGATGGAAAGCGCGTTCGAGTTCCAGGGAACAGCAGCCGCACTCGTCCATTTGTCTGCAGCGGGCATCGCGCCGGAGCCTGCGATCGTCATCACGCCGTCAGAATCCAAAGACCAGGTGATGCTCTCCACAGAGCCGGAAGCGGCAACTGCAGCAAACGCCATCGGGAGCGTTGTGAACAGAAGAAGCGCCGAAAGAAGAATTGCCAGTGTTCGTTTCCATGTGTTTTTCATTGCATGGACCTCCTTTATATAGTTTTCTATATTATAATCCTTTTTTGTGAAATGTCAATGCCGGCGCCGCACTTTGCTTGACTTTCCTTTGCGAAAGGCTTATAATGCAGACAGCAAACCAAAAGGAAGCGATGCTATGGCCGAAAACAAGGCAAACACCCATCAGATTCTGTCTGTCGCAATGGACATCGGCAAAAGCATGATCCGCTGCGGCGCGGAGATCAACCGGGTGGAAGAAACCGTCACACGCATCTGCAGCGCCTATGGCGCGGAAAGCATCGAGGTGTTTTCCATCGTCTCCATGATCGTGGCCACCGTTTCGCGTGCAGACGGTTCCACCGACACGCAGACCCGCCGCATCTACAGCTACAGCACCGATTTTGAAAAGCTGGACAAGCTCAACGCCCTCTCGCGGCGCATCTGCCGTGAAACGCCCGCAGTCGCCGAGGTGCAGCGCGCACTCGATGAAATTGAACGCGACACGCGGCATCTGCTCTGGTATGTCGGCGTGGGACATGCGCTCGTTGGCTTTTCGTTTGCGCTGTTTTTCGGCGGAACATGGAAAGATGCCGCCTCCTCCGCTGTGATTGCGCTTGTGCTCTGGCTGCTGACGTCGTTTGTGAAGGTGCAGGGATTAAGCAAGCTGTTCTTCACCGCGCTCTCCTCCGCCGCGCTGGGCTTTCTTGCGCTGTTTGCCGAAAAGCTCGGCTTTGCAGACAACGCCTCCATGGTCATGATCGGCGACATCATGCTGCTCATTCCGGGGCTTTTGCTCATCAACTCGGTGCGTGAAATGCTTTGCGGCGATTTGATGAGCGGCCTGCTGCGGCTGCTGGAATGCATCATTCTCGCGCTGGCAATCGCCTGCGGCTTCGCCGTTCCGATTCTGCTGTTCAAGTGAGGTGCCCGTTATGACGATTGCAAAAATGATCACGCTGATCCTCACCGGAACGCTCGGCACGCTCGCCTTCGCGCTGCTGTTTCGAATGCGCAAGCGGCTGATTCTTTGGGCGGTGCTCTGCGGCTTTTTGACAACGGCGCTGTATGTGCTTTGCGCGCAGTTTTGGGACCACGCGTTTTTTCAAAATCTCATTCCGGCGCTGTTTGCAACCGCGTTTTCTGAGGTGCTTGCCCGGATGACAAAGGCGCCGACGACCCCCTATATCGCCTGCGCCATCATTCCGCTCGTGCCCGGCGGCGCACTGTATTACACGATGTATCACTTCATTCTCGGCGAAATGAGCCTGTTCCACGAAAAGCTGATTGAAACGCTGCGCGTGTCCTCCGGGCTCGCCGTCGGCATCCTTTGCGTCAGCGCCGTGATGCAGATTGTTCGGTTGAAAAAGCCGAAGAAATGACCCTTTGAAAACACACTAAAACCCCGCGGGCCGAACCTGCGGGGTTTTTGATGTGAAACAGCTTATGAACTCAGTTGTTGGAGAAAATGTTTCTGCCCTTGAAGATCGGCAGCTCGTCGCTGTCATCCTCGGCAGCGTCATCAAAAATGGATGCGCTCTTGCTCGGCGTTTCAATCACATCAAAGCTCTGCGCGGGCGCTGCAGGAGCAGCGGGCGCAGCGGGTGCTGCCGGTGCGGCGGGTTCCATCGGCTGCGCGGCCTGTGCGCCGGGGAAGATATCCTCGGGGCGGGTCGCTGCCTGACGCGCATTTTCAAACGCGGAGACAAAGGTTCTGCCGAATTCGGTGGAGCGGAAGTTGGAAGCATCGGAGCCCATGCTGGTAAAGATGGACTGCCCTTCGCTCTTGGGCTTGGTGGAATTGCTGATGAAGGAGCTGCCCTGAGGCTGACGGCGTACAGGGGCGCTCTGCTGCGGTGTGGAGATCGGCTGTTTTGCCGCAGCGTTTTCAGCGCCGCGCATGGTGTCGGCGTCGTTTTCGTCCAGCGTGCCGAAGCCGGTCGCAATGACGGTGATGAGCATCTCGTCGCCCATGTCCTCGTCAAAGACGGAACCGAAGATGATGTTGGCGTCGGGATGTGTCGCCTGGGTGATCAGATCGCCCGCCTGCTCAATCATGTCAAGGGACATATCGGAGGAGCAGGTCACGTTGATGATGACGCCGGAAGCGCCGTCGATCGCGGTTTCCAGCAGCGGGCTGGTAATGGCCTGCTTGGTTGCCTCGTTCGCGCAATCCGCGCCGCGGCCGCGGCCGATGCCCATGTGCGCACGGCCTGCGTCCTTCATGACGCTCTTGATGTCGGAAAAGTCAAGGTTGATATAGCCGGGCACCTTGATGGTGTCGGAAATGCTCTTAACGCCCTGCCACAGCACTTCGTTCGCCTTGCCGAACGCGTCTTTCATGGAAAGGGACTTGTCGCCCAACAGCTTCAGACGCTCGTTCGGAATCACGATCAGCGAGTCCACATGCTTTTGCAGCTCGCGGATGCCGTCTTCGGCCTGCTTCATGCGCTTTCTGCCTTCAAATTTGAACGGCTTAGTCACGATGCCGACGGTCAGTGCGCCGAGTTCACGCGCAATTTCCGCAACCACAGGCGCAGCGCCGGTGCCGGTACCGCCGCCCATGCCGGCGGTGATGAATACCATATCGGTCGAACGCAGTGCGTCTTCAATCACATCGCGGCTCTCTTCGGCAGCCTTTTTGCCAACAACGGGATCGCCGCCGGCGCCCATACGGCCGGTGACTTTTTCGCCGATTTGAATTTTATGCGTGGCCTTGGAGTTTTCCAGAATCTGCGCGTCGGTGTTGATTGTGAGGAATTCCACGCCGTAAACGCCGGATTCCACCATGCTGTTGACCGCGTTTCCGCCGCCGCCGCCAACGCCGACCACTTTGATCTGGTTGTAAGCAATGTTGTCATTGTCCATAATAAAGCTCATTATACTTCCTCCTGCTACTATGATATCCCAAAGTAATTACATTATGATATTTGGGTTATTATATCATGCATTTCCCAAAAAGACAATCCTTCCGGCGCATATCTTTAAAATTTTTTTACTTTTTTTGCGTGATCGGGTGCTCAATCCTTGACCATAGTGCCCTCGCGGAAGAAGATTTTTCCCTCATAGGAAATTTCAAGATAGCCGATCGTGTTCTCGCTCACATACTTTTCCAGCGCTTCGGCTGTTGCGCGCAGGCGCACGGCAAGGTTATCCGTTGTGCCGAGATAAAAGTTGACGCGCCCGTCATAGCGCAGAACGATATGGGAAAGATCGCTGAGATCCAGCACATTCGCTTTTTGCAGCCCGTTGTTTTCAAGCTGCGCAATGATCTCCTTCGCCGCGTTAAAGCGCTTTTCGTCGTCGCCTGCGGGCTTGTAAACCGCGCCGACCTCCCCTTCCGTTGCGTCAAAGCCGTCCAGCCGATATTGGCCATCCTGCGGCTTTTTCTTTTTGAGCGAAAGAATTTTCTGCGTCTCGCTCAGGCACAAAAACGCGCTTTTTCCCGAAATGAGATATTTATCCGTGGTATCTGTGACCGCAAGCTCCAGCACATCGGGGAGCTGATATTTCACATCCACGCTGCCGACATAGGGAAGCAGCGCGCAGATGCGCTTGTTCATTGCGCGGTCGCTCACGCGGAACATATTCTCGCCGGTCATAACGCCGCTGGCGTTCACGATCTCCTCCTGCGAATACACGCTGTCGCCGGTGACAATAATCTGCGCGATCGGCGCGCCGACAACGAGCGCATAGATGAGCGCCGCTGCTCCTGCGACGATGAGAACCGCAATCACGGTCAGCACAGCGGCAACACGGCGCTTTCTGCGTTTGCGCAGCACCTCGTCGCGCCGGATATCGTCGCCGGAATCGCCGTTTCGTCTGCGCCGGTTAAACCGTTCCTTGGAACGCTGCGCATGCTTCTGCCGATGAATGTTATCACGGCGCTGCCGGTTTTGTTCGTTTTGCTGCAGCATTTTTTCCGCGCGGGAAATCACCAGCGCGGTTTTACGCGGAGACGCCGGCTGCGCTTTGGGCTTTGCGGTGCGCTTTTGTTTCTTTTTGGGCGCACCCTTTTTCGCAACGACCGGACGGTTTTCCGGCTGTTTTTGGGCGCGCTTTTTTTTCTGCGGCTTTGCCGGTGCCCCCTGCGCCTTTTCGGAAAGCGACACCGTACTTTGCGCGTCTTTCAGCCGAACGGCGCCGGGCATGGGCGCACCGGTGCTGATCGGCGTCCACATATCGGACGTGACGTCCAGCGGAAGATTCGGTTTTTCGCCCCCGTTATTTCCGAACGGGTGGCTGAAGTTGTTGTTGTCTGCCGGCACGTTCGGCACTCCTTTCAATATCCGCACAAAGCGTGCGCAAACACGCTTCGATTCTTTCATATCCTCTGTCGATGTGATGCACACCGGAAATTTGTGTGGTTCCCGCTGCGGCAAGCCCCGCAACGACCAGCGCGCCGCCTGCCCGCAGGTCGACCGCTGTGACGGGTGCGCCCGAAAGACGCGCCACCCCGTCAATGATTGCCACGCGCCCTTCCACGCGGATGCGCGCGCCCATCCGGTTCAGCTCATGCACATGATGAAACCGGTTTTCAAAAATGGTTTCCACCATCACGCTCGTGCCGTCGGCTTTGCTGAGCATCGCCATCACGGCCGCCTGCGCGTCAGTCGGAAAGCCCGGATACGGCAGCGTGCGGATGTCGCGCACCGCCGAAAGACGCTTCGGCGCACGAATACGCAACGAATCCGGCGTCGCTGTGATCTGACAGCCCGCCTGCTCAAACACGCGGTTGACCGAAAGAAAATGCGCGGTCTGCACCTGCTGCAGCAGCACATCGCCGCCGCAGGCCGCCGTTGCCGCCATATAGGTCAGCGCGGCGATGCGGTCGGAGATCACGGTATGTTCCGCGCCGTGCAGCCTTCCGACGCCCTCAATCTGAATGGCGCCGCCGGCGCAGATGCGCACTTTTCCGCCGCAGGCGTTGAGAAACGCGGCAAGATCGTCGATCTCCGGCTCCCGTGCGGCGTTGAGGATCGTTGTGCTGCCCGCTGCGGCTGCCGCGGCGAGCATGATGTTTTCCGTTGCGCCGACCGACGGGAAGGAAAGGCTGATCACGCAGCCGCGCAGTTTTTCTTTACAGGCACAGTGCAGACAGGCGTTTTGTTCTTCAATCTCCGCGCCGAGCGCGCGCAGCGACGACAGATGCAGGTCAATCGGGCGTAAACCGATCTCGCAGCCGCCGGGCGTGCAAAGCTCCGCTTTTCCCAACCGGGAAAGCATGGCGCCGAGAAACACGATCGACGAGCGCATCTCGTGCATCATGTGTTCGGGAATAGTATAGCACGAAACGCCGCGCGAATCAACTGTCAATGTATGCCCCTGCCGTTTCACGCTGCAGCCCAGGTGCTCCAAAATGCGCACAGCCGCCGCCACATCGGTCAATTCCGGAATGTTGTGCAGCACACTTACGCCGTTTGCGAGCACACACGCGGCAAGGATCGGCAGCGAAGAGTTCTTGCTGCCCTGCAGCGGCAGCTTGCCGTCCAGCTTTCGCCCGCCGCGAATGATGATCTCTTCCATCGAAGTCCCACCTTTTTTGAAGCATTTACGCTCTATTCTATGTAAAGGCGGGGAAAATGTGCAATGATTCAGTGCTTTTGCTGCGCAAGGGCAACGATCAGATCGGCGATTTTGCGTTTTGCGTCGGGCAAGCCGAGCTTCCTTGCGTTTTCGCCGAGGGTCTGTAGTTTTGTTTTGTCTCCCACAACGGATGCAAACAGCGCTTCCATCGCTGCAGGGGTATAGTCTTTTTCTTCCAGCAGCAGCGCCGCGTTTTGCTCCACAAGCGCCATTGCGTTGTGATATTGGTGATTTTCCGCCACATTCGGCGACGGAATCAGAATGGACGCTCTGCCCAGCGCTTCCAGCTCCGAAAGCGAGCTTGCGCCGGCGCGGCAAATCACAAGGTCGGCAGCGGCCATGCAGCGATCCATGTCATTGATGTACGGGCGAATCTCCACGTTTTTCGCCTGTTCCAGCGCCACACCGTTTTCGCTCAGCTTTTCAGGCACCCAGTCGCCGAACTGTCCGGCGGCGTGGAGAAAATACAGGCTTTGATCGTTCCAATGGTCGGCAATCAGGCGCACCATCGCGTCGTTGATCGTCTGTGCGCCGAGGGAGCCGCCCATGGAGAGCACAAGGGTCTGATCGTCGCGCACGCCGAGCTCGGCGCGGCTGACTGCACGGTCGGCACGCAGCATTTCGCCGCGCACGGGAAGCCCCGTGACGACCGGCGTGTTTTTCGCGTTCATCAGCGCAGCGGCTTTTTCCACACCGAGCATCACAAGGTCCACACGCTTGGCCAGCGCCTTGTTCGTGATGCCGGGATAGGCGTTTTGCTCGTGAATCGCGGTGGGAATGCCCATTTTTGCCGCCATACGCACCACAGGACCGCTGACATAGCCGCCGAAGCCGACGACCGCGTCGGGCGCAAAGGCGCGCAGGATCTTTTTTGCCTGCGAAGAGGCGCGCAGAATTTTGAACAGCGTGGCGATGTCACGCTTGATGTTTTCGAGTGTCAGTTGACGGTAGAACCCGTCGATATCGATCGTTGAAAAGTCAAAGCCCGCCGCCGGCACCAGCCTTGCTTCCATCTTATTTTTGGTGCCGACAAACAGAATCTCTGCGTCGGGATAACGCTCACGGATGTCGCCGGCCGCCGCAAGGGCCGGATTGATATGGCCGCCGGTGCCGCCGGCAGCAAACAAAATTTTCATGCTGCTTCCTCCTCATGGACTGCTGTGCGCATCGGGATGCGCCGTGAAACAGACAGCACGACGCCCATTTCACACAGCATAAAGAACAGCGCGGTGCCGCCGTAGCTGAAAAACGGCAGACCGATGCCGGTATTCGGAATCGTATCGGTCACCACGGCGATGTTGAGGATCACCTGCAGAGCGACCTGCATGACGATGCCGATGACAAGCAGTGCGCCGAACAGATCGCGCGTTCTTGTGGCGATCATGAAGCCGCGGCAAACCAGCGCCGCAAACAGCAGAATGATGAGCGTGCCGCCGATATAGCCGAGCTCCTCCACCACCACAGCAAAGATGAAATCGTTCTGCGGTTCGGGAATATAAAGGTATTTTTGCTTGGAATTGCCGAAACCGACGCCGAACGGGCCGCCGGAGCCGATGGCGAGCAGGCTCTGGCGCGTTTGCCAGTTATCGGCGTCTCCGGACGCCTCCTTGGTCTTCCAGACCATCACGCGGTCATAACCGAAGCCGCGCATCAACTTGAGCACTTCGGGTTTGAAATAGACGACGAGCACCGCCACGGCGACAACGATGCCGAGCAGGACGAACCATTTCTTTTTCACGCCGCCGACCCACATCATGGAAACACCCAAGAGGAACATCAGAATCGTGCAGGACAGATGGCTTTCGATGATGATCAGGCCGCAGAACACGACGACCACGAGCGCCAGCAGCACGGTGCATTTGAAATTGTTGTCAAAGTAATCGAGAAACAGGCGCTCTCCCCTTGTCAGTTGCGCAACGCGCGGCGCCGTGCGGCGCTTGAGATCGTTCACCGGCATCACGCGGTAAAAAATACAGATCAGATACGCCATGGTGAGAATGAGTGCGAATTTTGCAAATTCCGAAGGCTGGAACTGGAACGAGCCGATCTTGATCCAGCGCTTGATTTCACTGTGGATGTTGATTGCAAAGGTGCCCAGCAGCACCAGCACAGTGATAAAAAACACGACCGGCGTCCAGTAGCTGTTGAGAATGCGGTAATCGATCTTGCTGATGATCCACATGGCAATAAAGCCCAGCGCGCCCCACATGAGCTGGCGCAAAAAGTAGCTGTTCGGTTTTCCTGTTTTGTTCAGCGCATACACATACGACGCGGAATACATCATGGTGATGCCGACCGCAAACAGAAGGAACACAAGAAACAAAAACGGAATGTCCATGGCGCCGGCGTGAAACAGCTTCACTCGCTTTTGCGGCCGTGCCGTACGGATGTCGATGGGCCGGTTCGGCAATCGTTTGGGTTTCATCATCACCTCTCCTTTCGAGAAACCGCGTTTGTTTATGGAACGGTGTTATACATCACGACCACGCCGAACGCGCAGCCGATCACACTCACGAACGTCAGCACGCGCACAATGCGCTTTTCGCTCCAGCCGCTCATCTCCAAATGGTGATGCAGCGGCGCCATTTTGAAGATTTTGCGTCCGGCAAGCTTGATGGCGAGAATTTGCAGAATATCCGAAAGCGCCTCCGCCACATAGACGATGCCGACCGGCAGCAGGATCAGCGGGCAGTCAAGGCAATAGGCCAGCGCGACCACAAGGCCGCCGAGGAACATCGAGCCGGTGTCGCCCATCATGACCTTTGCCGGATAGTGGTTCCAGATCAGATAGCCCGCGCAGCAGCCTGCAAGCGCAGCGCCGAGAACGGACACGGAGGTGTTCTTCATCAGCACCGCCATGACCGTGAATGCAACGCCGACCGGAACGGTCACGCTGCCGCAAAGGCCGTCGATGCCGTCGGTGAAGTTGACGGCGTTGACCGCGCCGTAGATCACCGCCGCGCCGAAAAGATAAAAGAAGATCATGCCCGGCACGGAATCGAGGCTCACGCGGCCGAACAGCGGAACAAACATGGATTTGTTGCCCGAAAGCAGCAGCGACGTCAGATAGGCCACGATCACCATCGCCTGCGGAACGGTTTTTTGCAGCTCCGTCAAACCGAGGTTGCGCTTTTTGGCAACCTTGATATAGTCATCCGCGAAGCCGACCAGACCCAGACACACCGCAAGCAGCAGCCCCGCATACAGCTTGGTGCGCTGCTGATTGGCGTCAAACGTGATCTCGCTGAACACGGGGAAGTTTGTCAGCTTGCACACAAGCAGCGTGACAAGCACGGCAAGCAGGCTGCCGATGATGAACATCAGACCGCCCATGGTGGGCGTGCCCTGCTTTTTCGCGTGCCAGCGCGGACCGATGTCCGTTAAAATGTTCTGGCCGAATTTCAGCTTGTGCAGCGCCGGAATGAGCACAAAGCCCAGCAGTGCCGTAACGCCGAACGCCACAGCGGCCGAAATGAGGATGGCAAGAAAAATGTTCAATTAAAACATCCCTTTCACTATGTTTTTCACAATCTCACGTTCATCGAACGCGAGCACTTCTTCGTTGATGATCTGTGTTGTCTCGTGCCCCTTGCCCGCAAGCAAAACCACGTCGCCCTGCTTTGCCGTTTTCAGCGCAAAGGCGATCGCCGCGGCGCGGTCGGGCTGAAGAAAGACCGGCGTTTTGCTGTCTCCGGTGCCGGCAAGGATGTCGTCGATGATCGCGTTCGGGTCCTCCGCGCGGGGATTGTCGTCGGTGAGCACGACCAGATCGGCAAACGAGACGGCGACCTTGCCCATCTCGGGACGTTTGCCCCGGTCGCGGTTTCCGCCGCAGCCGAAGACGACGATCAGCCGCCCTTTGCAAAACCGGCGCAGCGAACGCAGTGCGCGCTGCAGACTGTCGGGTGTATGCGCGTAATCGAGGAACACGCGAAACGGCGCGTTCAGCGCAAGATGCTCCATCCGTCCGGGCACCGGCGAAAACGAAGAGAGCGCAGCGGCGCTTTCCTGCACAGGAACGCCGAGCTGCATTGCCGCAATGACGGCGGCCATGGAATTTTCAATGTTGAATTCGCCCTGCAGCGGCAGATGTACACGGTGGATCAAATAATCCGAAACAAGCGCGTAGTCGATCGCGCCCTCCTGCAAGCGCACATCCTTCGCGGAAAAATCCGCCTCATTGCTCTGCACGGAATAGGTCAGCACACGGCCGCTGCAGGCGGACGCCATGTCGCGCCACGCGGGGTCGTCAAAGTTGAGCACCGCCGTTTCACACAACGGAAACAGCGTGCGCTTTGCGGCCTTATACGCTTCAAACGTGCCGTGCACATCCAGATGGTCGCGTGAAAGATTCGTAAACACGCCGACGGAAAAATGCAGCCCGTCCAACCGGTGTTCGGCCAGTCCCTGCGACGAGGCTTCGAGCACGCAGAACGTCTTGCCCTCGTCCGCCATCTTTCGCAGAGCGCGGTGCAGCGCAAAGCAGTCGGGCGTGGTCATGGTGCAGCCGAGCGATTGTGTGTTCGTCACTGTGGAAAGCAGACCCGCCGGTTTTCCGCAAAGCGCAAGAATGTGCGCGAGCATGAAGGCAACGGTCGTTTTGCCGTTGGTGCCGGTGACGGCGATCAGGTGCAGACGCTGATCGGCAAAGCCGAAAAAGGCGCGGCAAAGCACAGCATAGGCGGAGCGGGTATCTTCCGCAACAAAGCAGGGCGCTTCCAACTGCTTTGACGCAACAACGGCAACGGCGCCGTTCGCTTTCGCTTCGGGCAAAAACCGTTCTGCGCCGCTGTGGCAAACAAACAGGGTACCCGGCACGCAGGCGCGGGAGTCGTCTGTGATGAATGTAATTTCTTCGTCCGCTTTTTGCTTCGTCCCATACAATGCCTTCAGCAACAGGGAAAGCTTCATCGTGACCTCCATCGGGTTTGCGTTGATAGTTAATCGTTCATATTTGCGGTGGCCTGGAAATAGACCGTGATGCGTGAGCCGGCCTGCACTTCGGTATCCGTAGCAATGCTCTGCTTATACACGAGCGCACCGGCGGACTGATAGGGACCGGAAAGCGAAGCGTTGAGTCCGTAGCGCACCGCAGTCTCGTTGACCTCGGCGGCTGTCATGCCGGTGAAATCCGGCACCTTGGTCTTTTCGCTTGCAACGTTCTTTTCGGTATAGGCGATGATGACGCCCTTTTCCGGAATCGACTGTCCTGCGGACGGCACCTGCGAAAGCACCGTTTCGCCGGAGCCGATGACCTTGAGTGTGATGCCCTGCGCACTCGCCTTGCTGCGCGCGTCAACAATGGTTTTGCCAATCAGCGACGGGGTGGTCTTGCTGACAGATTTCAGCTCGCTCTCCGTATACTGCGGCTCCACACCGAGATATTTCAGCGTCGGCTCCAGCACCTCTTTTGCAATCGGCGCTGCAAGCACGCCGCCGCCGCGATACTGTCCCGGCGGTTCATCCACACCGACGAGCACGGCGACCTGCGGGTTGTCTGCCGGCGCAAAGCACAGGAACGACGCAACATACAAGAACTGTCCCGTGCTGCGCTTGTCAAGCTTTTCACTCGTGGCGGTTTTGCCCGCCACACGGTAGCCTTCGATATAGGCGTTTTTACCGGTACCGCCCTCGACCACGGCCTCCATCATCTGACGCACCGTGGCGGCAGTGCCGTTGGAAACGACCTGGCGGCGAACCTTCGGTTCGGTTTTTGAAATCAGGTTGCCCTTGCTGTCGATCACGCTGTCCACAACATAGGGCGTCATGAGCTGGCCGCCGTTGGCGATGGCGCAGCCGGCGGTGATCATCTGGATCGGGCTGACGCGGAAGGACTGGCCGAACGAGGTACTCGCAAGCTCGACCTTGCCCATTTTTTCGTGGCTGTGCACCACCGGCGTCGCTTCGCCCGTCAAATCGATGCCCGTGCGCTCGGTAAAGCCGAACGCTTCAAAGTATTTGTAGAAGGCGTCCACGCCGAGCTTCTGGCCGAGATTGATGAAAAACGGGTTGCAGGAGTTCATCAATCCCTGCGTAAACGTCTGATAGCCGTGGCCGCGCGTGTTGGCGCAGTGAATGAGCGTATCCGGCGTGACCTGATAGGCGCCGCTGCAGGTGTAGGTGGTGTTCAGATCGGCAACGCCCTCCTCCAGCGCCGCAGCGGCGGTGAAGATCTTGAACGTCGAGCCCGGCTCATAGGTGCTTGTTACGCAGAAGGAATCCCATTGTTCAAACAGCTTTTCGCTGAGCTTCGCACTGTATTGGGGGGAGTTTTTGTATTCCTTCAGCTCCTTGACAGCCGCCTTATCCAGCAGCTTGCGCGGGTTGTTCAGGTCAAAGTCGGGCTTGTCGCTCATCGCCAGCACAGCGCCCGTTGCCGGGTCCATCACAATGCCGTAAACGCCCTTTGCCTTGGTTGCGTCCAGCGCGTTCTTCAGCGCATTTTCCAAATAAAACTGAATGTTTTCGTCAATCGTCAGCACAAGGCCGTTGCCCTGCTGCGGCTCCTCCACGGATTCATAGCCCGCTTCAATGGGGTTTTGGTGCGCGTCCTTCGCCGTGACCTGGCGGCCGGCGATGCCGCTGAGCGTGGCGTTATAGAATTTTTCAACGCCGGTGACGCCTTCGCCCTCAGCGTTCGTTACACCGATGATCGTGGATGCAAAATTGTTTTCCGGGTACATGCGCAGCGTGTCGTTTTCAAAAGCGAAGAAGGACGACGCTTTGAAGGTGAGGTCCTTTTGCTCCCCTTTTTTGTTCACATAGGTGCCGTAGGCGTGCTTTTCGGAAAACAGCTCGTCAAGATCGTTTTTCTGCTTCGCGTCGATCTTGCGCTGCAAGCGCACATAGCTCTTTTCCTCCTGGCGCAAATTGAGCACGATGGGCTTGATGCGCACGTCGAGAATGTGGCCGATCTCGCGGCCGATCTCCTTGGTATATTCCTTCCATGCATCCTCCCATGCCGTTTCGGATTCGGGATGCGCTTTTTTGACGGTGGTTTCATAGAAGCTATGCAGGCCGGCAGGCGACGCGGTCAACATCCAAGCCGTGGCGCCTGTAACCATCTCGTTCATATTGCGGTCGTAAATCGTGCCGCGCAGCGCCGGAATCTGCGTATCGTAAAGCTGATTTTTTTGCGCTTCTTCGCGGTATTCATCACCGTGGGCGATCATGATATACCCGATACGTATCATCGGCATCAGCACAAGCACGCACAGAATCGCGGCCGTGATGGCACGTGCGCGGCGTTTGAATTCAAGATCGCTGCGGCATTTTACAACATTCTTTTTCAAAAGTCTTTGGAAAAACGACATCGGGCAAGCCTCCTTTTCATCCCCTCAAATTCCTGCTGATTTGCCTGTCCGCGTAAAGCAGCGGATCCTCAAATATAGCCAAAGGCGGCGGATCGTCTGACAGTGAATTTCTGTCCTTCAAACGTCCGCCTTTTTTCATTCAAACATATGTATATGCGCCCGGCACTTCATTTTTTACCAAACGCATCATTTTCCCTGCGAAGTCCGCACGCGGTTTTCGCCGCTGAGGTTCAAATAACCCTCGCTGCCGCTCTGCACCTTGACAAGGCCGAGCGACGCGGCGATCTCGTCGATGTTTTCCGCTGTGACGAGATTGGAGCGCTTTTTATCAAGCACACGGAAAATGCCGGTCTGACGTTCCAGCTCCCGGTTTGCGGCGTTGAGCGCGTTGCGGCTCGTTGTGCGCGCAACAAAGCTGTTGCAGAACACGCCGAACAAAACGATGGCAAGCGCCATAAACGCAAAGAGTCTTGCGGCCTTTCGGTTCGCCGCTCTTTCCTGCGCTTTGCGCTGCCGGGCAAGGTGCCGCTGTTTCGGCACACGGCGAAGCTCGTCCTTTTGCTGCGGCACACGCTGCGGTACACGCTGCGGCACCTCCTGCGGAACACGCTGGGGTGCAGCGCTGCCGTATTGATAATTCAAGTCGTATGCAAATTCTGCTGCCATGGTTCCCTCTCCCTATCTCTTTTCATTCATATCTTTTCAATCGTCCTGAGCTTTGCGCTTCTTGCACGGGCATTGCGTTCGAGCTCTTCCTCTGACGGTTTGGCGGGTTTGCCGCAGCGTTTTCCGCGCGGCGTTTTTCCGCACACGCACACCGGAAACTCCGGCGGGCAGGTACAGCCCTGCAGATAGGACGCAAATTTTGTTTTGACAATGCGGTCCTCCAGCGAATGGAAGGTGATGATGCACAGCCGTCCGCCGGGCGAAAGCAGATCAAACATCGTGTCGAGCGAATTTTCCAGCCGATCGAGCTCTCCGTTCACGGCGATGCGCAGCGCCTGAAACGAGCGCCTTGCCGGGTGTCCGCCGGTGCGGCGCAGCTTTGCCGGGATGGAAAGTTTCACGAGCTCCGCGAGCTCCAGCGTGGTTTTAATCGGCTTTTCCTGCCGTGCGCGGCAGATGCTGCGCGCGATGGACGCGGCGCATTTTTCTTCGCCGTAGCGCCAGAGGATGGACGAAAGCTCCCGTTCGGGCAGTGTGTTCACCAAATCGGCCGCAGTCGGCCCTGTTTGCGACATGCGCATATCCAGCGGCGCGTCGTTATGAAAGGAAAATCCGCGTTCCGGGGTGTCGAGCTGATGCGAACTCACGCCGAGGTCGGCGAGGATGCCGTCGACCGCAAAGACATCTTGCGCCGAAAGCACGTCGCGCAGCGCGTCAAAATTGGTGTGAATGACCGTAACGCGGCGATCGTCCCGAAAGCGTTCCCGCAGCGTTTCGATCGCGTCCGGATCCTGATCCAAACAGAACAGCCGCCCGGTTTCAAGCTTTTCCAAAATCGCGGCGCTGTGGCCGCCCCCGCCGGCGGTGCAATCCACATAGGTGCCGTCCGGCCGAATGCGCAGCGCTTCGATCGTCTCATTCAGCAAAACGCTGGTGTGTGAAAATTCCATCTTCTCACCCTTCGCCGCCGGGCAGATACGCACCGGCCGCCTTGCGTTCGAGCGAAAGCTTTTCTTCGCTTTCGCTTGCCGCCTCCTGCGCCATATAGTTTTCGGTGACATGGGCGAAGTACGCGTCGAAGGTTGCGGGGTTCCAAATCTCTACATGGTCGCCCATGCCGACGATCAGCGTTTCCTTGGTCAGCCCGGCGATCTGCGCGATCTTGTTCGGAATCGGGATTCTGCCCTGTGCGTCCACGGTCGCGTCGCTCGTGCCGGCATAAGCGGCAAAACGGCGCATACGGCGGATGGTGGGATCCGCAACCGCGGACAGCGCTTCTTCGGTTGCGCTGTCGTAATCGTCCTTACGGAAAGCTTCGATGCACGGATACTCGGACACGACGGCCTTGATGAGAAAATGACCGCCGAGGTCTTCACGGAACTTTGCCGGCACAAACAGGCGGTTTTTCGCGTCGAGGTTATGCTCAAACGTGCCGATAAAGCTCTGCATTCCGTACACCTTCCTTTCTTTTGATTCAGGACAAAAAAACGTGGCGCCCCACGATTCCCCCTGGAGATGTTCCAATTCACCACTGGAACCTATTATACAAGACCGAAAAAGGATTGTCAAGCCTTTTAAAAGAAAAAAAGACCGAATGTGAAAGAACATTCGATCGGGGTTTAAAGGGTCGTTTTCAGATACAAAACGGCTGCAAATTACGGGCGAAACAGGCGGCTGAACAATGCGCGGAACCATCGTCCGACGGTGGCGATCAAAGCCGGCAGCACAAGCATCGCCAGAACGCAGAGAATGCTTTTCATCTGTTTCATAGGCTCCTTCTTCTGTTCCGTCATATAAGAAAAGGGCCGTTTTCAAAACAGCCCCTTCTTCATTCAAAACGTTACATCCGCAAAAACGGGATAGTGGTCGCTCGGCAGCATACCGTCGATCCGATCACGGATGACAGCAAAGCGCTGCACGCTGACGTTGCCCTTGCAGAACACATAATCGATCACACAGCCCGGATCGTCCGGCCTGCCGTAATTGTGGAAGGTGTCGTCCGTATCTGTTTCTTGCGCCATGCGGCGGCAATCCTTGAAGCCGCCCGCCAGCACTGCCTGATAGGGCGCGGAATCGGGTGTGACGTTGAAATCGCCGGTGAAAAACGCCGGATCGCTGCCGCTGATCGCCTTGCCGCGTTCGGCAACGAGCTGCGCGCCTTTTTGCATTGCGGTTTGTCCTCTGTGGTCAAGATGGGTGTTCAGGTGCGTAAAGGTTTTGCCGGTTTCCTTTTCGCGCAGCTTTGCCCAAGAGCAGATGCGAATGCACGCCGCATCCCAGCCCTTGCCCGGTTTTTCCGGCGTTTCGGAAAGCCAGAACGAGCCGGAATCCAGCAGTTCGAACTTGTCCTTTTTATAGAACACCGCAGAAAACTCGCCGTCCTCTTTGCCGTCGTTGCGGCCGATGCCCACATAATCATAGTCCGGCAGGCACGCGCACAGCGCACGCATCCAGCCGATATGCGCCTCCTGCACGCCGAAGGTGTCGGGGTCGGCGTTGTAGATGGTGCGGACAACCAGCGGTGTGCGCGCCGGCCAATCCTTGATGCCCGCGCCGCCGCAAAGGACGTTGAAGCTCATAATTCTCATACGATTCACCTCCGTCTTACTCAGACACTCAGATAGATTTCAGCAGGTTCGGCAGCTTGGAAACCGCCTGCGGAATGCCCTTGAGGATTGCGCCGAGTCCCTTGGCGGAGGAGGCGTCGTCGTTGAGGATGTTCAACAGTCCCTGCGCCATCTCTTCGGTGAACACGCCCATGGACATGGCGATGAAGTTGCGGATGGGGATCTGCGTCGCCATGGCGGCCAGCATTTTTCCGTCGCCGTTTTCGGCGGAGCCGAACTTGCTCATGGCCGCGCCGATCAGCTTGCAGATGCGGCCGCCCCACTTGGTGCCCCGCGCATCGTTCAGGCAGCAATAGATATCAATCGGCTTGCCCTGCGTGCGCTCAATCGCCGGCAGATCGCCGTACAGCGCGGCAAAATCATCGCGGGTGAACGCGGATATATTATAATAGTATGCGGGAGCGCTCTCGCGGTAATCGGGGATAGACGCTTCCTCGGTCGCGGTGACGTTCACGCTGCTCGTCAGACGAATATCACGCGAGGAGGCGCCGACGAGGATGTTGAATTTGCCGCTTTCCACACACCAGTCGTTGGTGTTGACGTTCCAAAACGCAAACGCGCGCTTGTCAAGCTCGATGGAAACGCTCTGCTCTTCGCCGGGCGCAAGGAAAACTTTTTTGAAGCCCTTGAGCTCCTGCTTCGGACGGAAGATGGTGCTTTCTTCGTCAGCGACATAAAGCTGGGCGATCTCCGCGCCGGGCACACTGCCGGTGTTTTTGATTTTGAAGGTGACCTTGATCTTATCGGTGTCCTTGATGTTCTTGCGCGAAACGCGGATGCCGCTGTATTCGAACGTGGTGTAGGACAGACCGTGGCCGAACGGGAAAAGCACGTCCTTGCCCGCGGCGTCATAGTAGCGGTAGCCGATGTAGATCGACTCGCGGTGCTCGCTTGTGACCGGGCCGCCGGGATAGTTGCCGTAGGTCGGGTTGTCGGAGAACTGCAGCGGATAGGTCTCGGTGATCTTGCCGCTCGGATTGACTTCGCCCAAAAGCAGACGCGCAACCGCTGTGCCGCCGCCTTCTCCGCCGAGGCCGGAGTTCAGCAGCGCCTTGACTTCGCCGATCCACGGCATTTCGACCACGCTGCCGCCGGCGAGCACCACAACGGTGTTCGGGTTCACTTCGGCGATCTTGGAGATCAGGTCGTTGTGGCAGTTCGGCATCGCAATGTTCTCGCGGTCATAGCCCTCGCCCTCAAACTCTTCGGTCAAACCGGCGAACACCACAGCCACATCGGCCTGCTTTGCGTTTGCAACCGCTTCGGCAACAAGGTCGTGGTTGATCACGTCCTTGCCCTTTTCATAGCCGCGCGCATAGGTGAAGTTCACGCCGCGGCAGCCGAGCGCATAGTAGGCGCTGTCCACTTCAAAGGGATTGACAACGGACGAACCCGCGCCCTGATAGCGCGGCGCCTTGGCCATTTCGCCGATCACGGCGATCTTCTGTTCCTTTTTGAGCGGCAGGATGCCGTCGTCGTTTTTGAGAAGCTGCATACACTGCGACGCAATGTCCGCAGCCAGCGCGTGATGCGCTTTTTGGTCAAAGTCGTGCGGCTCGGCGAGCGCAGGCACGCTTTTGAGGATCAGCTCCACCACATTGTCCACAGCGGTATCGAGCACCGCAACGTCCAACTCGCCGCTTTCCACGGCGGCAATGATCTTCTTGGTCGCATAATCGCCGCTGGAAGGCATTTCAAGATCGGTGCCGGCCTTCAGTCCGGGCACACGGTCCACAGACGCGCCCCAGTCGGTAACGAACATACCCTCAAAGCCCCATTCGCCGCGCGCGATCTCCTGCTGCAGATGCACCTGTTCGGAGCCGTAAACGCCGTTGACGCGGTTGTAGCAGTTCATGATCGTCCAGGGCTGTGCCTTTTTCACGGCGATTTCAAACGCGGTCAGATACAGCTCGCGCAGCGCGCGCTCGTCCACCACCTCGTTGATCACCATACGGAACGCTTCCTGGCTGTTGCAGGCAAAATGCTTGAGCGACGCGCCCACGCCCTTGCTTTGGATGCCGTTGATCCACGCGGCGGCACATTCGCCGGAAAGCAGCGGATCTTCGGAAAAATATTCAAAGTTTCGACCGCAGGTCGGCGCACGTTTGATGTTTGTGCCGGGGCCGAGCAGCACGGAGACGCGCTCTTTCAGACATTCCTCCGCCAGCGCCTGCCCTTCTTTATAGATCAGATCGGGATCCCACGAGCAGCTCAGTGTTGCGGAGTTCGGAAACGCCGTTGCCGGGAACGAGTTGCCAAGACCGACGTTGTCGCCGTTCGGATTCTGCTTGCGCAGACCGTTCGGGCCGTCGGTGATCATGATCTTCGGCAGACCGAGCGCCTCATTTTCTTCCAGATGCCAGTAATCAAAGCCGGAAACAAAGGCGGCTTTCTGGTCCAGTGTCATTTTGTTTACGATTTCGGGATGTTTCATAACAGACTTCTCCTTTTCTTTCGTATTGCAGTTTCTATTTTAATGCTTCCACACGAAAAAGAATATAACAATTCCGTGTTTTTTATCAATTTTCCGTTGCTTTTTTCAGAAGTATCGTGCTATAATCAAAGCGAGGTGAAACGTATGCAGACACAGGCGTCTTTTACGATTGAAGTTTTGGAAAACAGCGACCTTGTCACAGAGCGTGAAAGCGGCCGCACACACACGCCCTATGAAACGGAGCAGCTCTTTTATGCGTGCATCCGCAGCGGCGATGTGCCGCGCACAAAGGAGATGATGCAGCATCTTCTCGCGCAGACGGTTGTTGCGGGCAAGCTGTCCAACGATCCGCTGCGGCAAATGAAATACTGGGCGGTGTGCTGCATCACACTCGCCACACGCGCAGCGATTTCCGGCGGGCTGGACGAAACGCAGGCGTTCAACCTTTCGGATGAGAGCATCCGCGCCGTGGACGCGCAAAGCAAGGCCGAGGATATCCTTTCGTTTTTGCAGTCGCTTTGTCTGACGCTGACCGGCCGGGTTGCGCAAAGCCGCAAACAGCAAACCTATCCGCTGGCGGTGCGCAAGGCGATGCACTACATCCACACGCATCTGCACAGCCGGCTGCACGCGGCTCAGATCGCAGAGGTCTGCAATCTATCGCCGGATTATCTCGGTGCGCTGTTCAAAGCCCATGTCGGGCTGCCGCTGGGCGCTTATTTGCGCAAAGAGCGGTTGAACGCCGCAAAGCAGATGCTCATGCAAACGCAGAAAAGCACGTCCGAGATCGCCTACCTGCTCGGCTTTTGCTCGGAGAGCTATTTCATCAAGTGCTTCCGCGAAGCGTTCGGCGTCACGCCGGGGGAAATGAGGAAGCAGGGAAGGGATTGAGGGGCTGAGGGATTCAATCCCTCCGTCCTAAAATAGCACTTGACTTTTCACCCGAAACGTGTATAATAAACCAAATGACTCTTTACTCGCTAAATGCGGATAAATGAAAATATCGGAGGGTAAAAATATGAAAACGATTGGCGTATTGACCAGCGGCGGCGACGCACCCGGCATGAACGCTGCCATCCGCGCCGTTGTGCGCGCCGGCATCGAAAACGGACTGACCGTTTACGGCATCCGCCGCGGCTACAACGGTTTGATGGAAGACGATATGTATCAGATGGATCTGCGCTCGGTTTCGGATATCATCAACCGCGGCGGCACGATCCTTTATTCCGCGCGCTCCAAGCGCTTCATGACCGAAGAGGGTATGCAGGCGGCTGTGCGCACCTGCAGAGAAAAAGGCATCGACGGCATTGTTGTCATCGGCGGCGACGGCTCTTTCCGCGGCGCGCGCGACCTTTCTTTGCACGGCGTGCCCTGCATCGCCATTCCCGGCACGATCGACAACGACATCGCCTGCTGCGACCGCACCATCGGCTTCGATACGGCGATGAACACCGTTGTGGAAATGGTTGACCGCATCCGCGACACCACAGAATCGCACGACCGCTGCGCCGTTGTGGAAGTCATGGGCAGAGGCGCGGGTTATCTTGTGCTCGGCGCGGGCATCGCCTGCGGCGCAACGTCCATTCTGATGCCGGAAGTGCCGTTTGATTTTGAGCGCGACGTGATCGAGCGCATGAAACGCACCCAGCGCAGCAAGAAGGTCCATTTTGTCATCATGGTTTCCGAAGCCATCGGCGGCGTGCATGATATGGCAAAGCGCATTCAGGAAGAAACCGGCGTGGAAAGCCGCGCAACCGTGCTCGGCCATGTCCAGCGCGGCGGTCATCCAACGGCGGCCGACCGCATCCTCGCCAGCCGTTTGGGCTATCACGCGGTGGAGCTGCTGCTTGCCGGCGCGAGCAACCGTGTGGTTGCAACACAAAAGGACAAAATTCTCGACTTCGACATCTACGAAGCGCTGAATATGACCAAGAGCATCGATACGAATCTTTACAAAATGGCGATGGAGATCTCCATCTGATTTGAGGCTTCGGTCGAAACAAAGCAAACGCGCGGCCGTCACACCTTGTGGCGGCTGTTTTTGAAGGGAGGCGGCTCAAATGGAAAAGGCGGAAAATCCGCACAAGGGACACCGGCAAAAGGTGCGCGAAAGCTATCTTGCAAACGGACTGAACGGCATGGCTGACCACAATGTGCTGGAATTCCTGCTGTTTTTCGGCATCCCGCAAAAAGACACCAACGTCCTTGCCCATGAGCTGCTGGGGCGCTTCGGTTCGTTTGCCGATGTGCTGCGCGCCGACGTTTCAGAGCTGAAAGCGGTCAAGGGGATGACCGAAAACGCCGCGTGTCTGCTGAGTATGATTCTGCCGGTCTATCAGCGTTTTTGCACCAGCCTTGCCGCCGAACGTCCGGTTTTTGAAACCACCGCAGACCTTGTGGCGTTTGTGCGTCCCTATTATTTGGACGCGACAAAGGAGCGCGTGTTTCTGCTTTGTCTGGACGATCAGAACCGCCTGCTCTCCCTGCGCTGTCTCAACGAGGGCAGCTTGTCCGACGTTGCGCTGGATATGCGCGTGTTCGCCTCCACGGTGCTGGAAACAAAGGCGAAGAGCGTTGTGCTGGTTCACAATCACCCCAACGGCATTGCGCAGCCCTCCGGCAACGACATTGAGACCACGCGCGAGGTTTACGCGTTTCTTGACCAGTTGAAGGTCCGTCTGCTCGATCATTTGATCCTGACGGAAACCGATTACTGCGCGCTGGCGCAAACGCGGCGATACTGCCATCTGTTCTACGGCGTAGACCCGCTGGAGTGAAGCGCAAAAGCATCCTTTTTTCATTTTTGTTGATTCTCTTCATTAATTTTTATTAAACAGGTTGATTTTTCCGCCTGTTTTCTTTATAATAAGTAGGATACATTTGGAAAAATGAAAACATGGAGGTACCGCAATGAAACTTTTCCAAAAATGCACAGCAGCGCTGCTGGTGCTGCTGACCCTTTGCAGCTTTATGAACTGCTTCGCCGTCGGCGACACGCAGGCGGAACAGACGCCTGCCGCGCTGAGCGAAGAAGCCGCGCCCGCAGCACAGACGGAAGCTGCACCGCAGGCAACAGCAACGCTTCCGCAGGCGCCTGTCATCACAAAGATTGAAGGCTCCAACGAACCGTTTGACACGAGCCTGCCCGTTGTCGGCGAAGAGCCGGAACAGCCCGCAGAGGAACCTGCTGCACCGCAGGAGCCGCAGGCGCCCGAAACACCTGCTGCACCCGCAACGGTGAAGATTGTCACCGACACCACGGAGCTCAAGCCCCTGTCCCGTCTGAAGCTGGACGCACAGGTCTCCGGCTTTGACGGCGACGTGAAGCTTTCCTGGGAGAGCAGCAAAAAGATTGTTGCCACTGTGAACGGGAGCGGCGAAGTGTTCGGTCTGACGGTCGGCAAAACGACCGTCACGGTCAAGGCGGAAGCCGGCGGCAAGAGCGCCACGGATTCCATCGACATCTTTGTCACCCAGCCGTTCGGCCAAATCCACAACTTCCTGCGCGATCACGAGGTGCTCGGCTATCAGTACAGCTACCCCGATGATTACTACTACACCAACGATAAGAAGTGCTGGCAGAAGTATTTCGGCTTCTCCAAGTTCTATGACCTCGTCTCCCCGTACATTTTGCTGGAATATGACTATGTCCGTGTTTACTTCACCTATGAAGGCAAAGACTGGATGATCCAGTTCTGGAAAGGCCAGTACGGTCTGATCTTCTACGGCTGCGAAGTCGGCGTTTACAACCGCCGCCATTCCTCCAAGGAGCCCGGCGTGTTCACCCTTTATAACTGCGCGAAGGAAGAAGACTGGATGTACATGGAGCAGAGCCTGTATCATGACACCACAGGCCTCGGCACCTACAAGCGTGAATTCACCCGCCCCTGGGATAAATACTGGTGGTGCACCGGCTTCAAGCGCGGCCATTTGCGTGTGGAAGAGCCCGCAAGAGAGCTGCGTTCCGTCGGTACGATCGAAATGAAGGATGAAGAGATGGTACGCCTGTTCACCGAAGGTCTTGAAAAGTGCGGCTTCACAAGAGTGGAATACGGCGCTGACCTCGGTCTTGACAGCTTCTCTGTGGACGGCAGAAATGTCCACTTTGTCTGGCAGAACATCTCTCACGCGGAGACCACCATGCCGGTGAAGGCGCTTGCCGTTGCCAACGTGCTCGCCCCGATTGCCGGTCCGTTTGCTATGGCAGCCATGTTCTTCCTTGACATCGGTCTGCTGCTGCTTCTGTAAGGTGACGACTATGGTTGACGTTCTCATTATCGGCGCGGGCCCTGCGGGTCTGACGGCTGCAATTTACGCCTGCCGCGCGGAAAAAAGCACCCTTGTGCTGGAAGCGAAAAGCTACGGCGGACAGATCATCAACACCCCGGACATCGCCAACTACCCGGTTGCACCGAACATTTCCGGCTTTGAATTTGCCACAACGCTTTATAATCAGGCAAAGGATCTCGGCGCTGAGATCAAGTTTGAAAAGGCTGTCTCCATTGACGACGGCGAAATCAAAACCGTGCACACAACGAAGAACACCTATGAGGCAAAGACTGTCATTCTCGCCACCGGCGCGGAAAACCGCAAGCTCGGTGTGGCGGACGAAGACAAGCTTGTCGGCAAAGGCGTCTCCTACTGCGCCACCTGCGACGGAAACTTTTTTCGCAAAAAGGACGTTGCGGTCGCCGGCGGCGGCAACACCGCCGTTGAGGATGCGCTGTATCTTGCCGATCTTGCAAACACCGTGTATCTCATCCACCGCAGAGACACGTTCCGTGCCGACGCCGCGCTGGTCAGCCGGTTGAAAGCGCGCGAAAATGTCAAGCTTGTGCTCAACAGCAACGTCACAAAGCTCGTTTCCGATGTGCGCCTGCAGGCGGTGGAGGTCACCGACAAAAACACCGGCGAAGTCACTGTGCTGCCCGTACAGGGCTTGTTTGTGGCGGTCGGTCAGGTGCCGGAGAACGAGAACTTCAAAGCCCTTGTGGACCTTGACGCGGGCGGCTATGCCGTTGCCGGAGAGGACTGCAAAACCAAAACAGCGGGCATCTTCGTTGCCGGCGACAACCGTGTGAAGGATGTGCGCCAGCTCGTGACCGCTGCCGCGGACGGCGCTGTTGCCGCCACGGAAGCCATCAAATATCTGAATAACTGACCCGCCACCGGGTGGGGAATACAAAACGTATTCGTTTGGTACCCGCTGATTCACTCGGTGTGTAAAGATTGGCGAGGAAATTTTTTGTCAGATGTAACGGAAATCACGCAGACAACCTTCCGGTTTTCAAGAGATTTCCGTGCAAAATGACAGAAAATTTACCGTCAAGATTTGCACAACCGAGTGCATCAGTGGGTACCTTGTGCATCAGTAGGTCCTGGAAGATGCGCAGCGGATACGTTTTTTCATGAAACTCGTGGGAGGAACTATGCAATTCAAACGCTTTTTTCGGGAATTGACCGTGTGGGAGTGGCTGCTCTGGATGAGCTCTCTGCTGCTGATTACCACCTCGTTTTTCTTGACGCCGCATTCGGATGCGCTGACGCTTATCGCGTCGCTGGTCGGCGTTTCGGCGCTGATTTTTGCCGCAAAGGGGCATGTGATGGGGCAAATTTTGATTGTCATTTTCTCGCTCATTTACGGCGTCATCTCTTTTCGTGTGCGCTATTACGGCGAGATGCTGACCTACCTCGGCATGTCGATGCCCATTGCGATCGCAAGCGTCGTCACCTGGCTGCGCAACCCCTTTGCACAATCGGCGCAGGTCGCTGTGGCGCGAATGCGTGCGCGACAGCTTGCAGTGATGCTTTCTTTGGGCGCCGTGGTCACGGTCGGGTTTTACTTTTTGCTGCGTGCGCTCGGCACGGCGCAGCTCTTGTTCAGCACCCTTTCCGTGTTCACCAGCTTCATCGCCGCGTGGATGGCAATGAAGCGCAGCGCGTTTTACGCTTTGGGCTATGCCGCTAACGATGCGGTGCTGATCATTCTTTGGCTGCTGGAAAGCAGAAACGACCCGGGCGCCCTTCCGATGCTCGTCTGTTTTGTTGTGTTTTTGTGCAACGACCTCTATGGCTTTTTCAACTGGCTGCGGATGCGAAAGAAACAGGAAAGCGACAATTCGCATGAAAATGTCTTTCCTTAATGAAATTTTAAAAAAATTTGTTTCTAAATGGTGAAAAGCAACAAAACCATCTTGAAAGTCGAAGAAAAAAGTGGTATAATTAGCCTATCTTCTAAGAGGAGTGTGCTAATTATGGCAAAAAACAAGTATCCGTTTATTTTTGTGCACGGAATGTTCGGCTGGGGCATGGATGAGGGACTTGATAAAAAGTTCCCCTATTGGGGTGCAACCACCGGAAATCTGATGGACTTTCTTGCCGAAAACGACTATGAAGGTTATGCACTCTCCGTTGGCCCCGTTTCCTCCGCATGGGACCGTGCATGTGAGATCTATGCGCGTCTGATGGGCACCACCGTGGACTACGGCAAAGCCCATTCCGCGCGTCACAACCACCGCCGTTTCGGGCGTACCTATGATAAGCCGTTGTTTGAAGGCGGTGTTTCCTCCGAACGAAAGATCCATTTGATCGGTCACAGCCATGGCGGCATCACAGTGCGTCTGCTGCTGCATCTGCTCACCGACGGTGACCCCGAGGAGCGGGCGGCAAGCGGCCCGGACGATATCTCCGGTCTCTTCACCGGCGGAAAAGGTGACTGGGTCCAAAGCATCACCTGCATCTGCACCCCCCATAACGGTACAGTTTCATTTGACGTTGCAAAGAAATATAAGATCCTCGCGCTGCTGGAGGCCGTGGCATTCAACTATGTTAATGTTGCGGGCCGTATGTCCATGCAGACCAAGCAGTTCTTTGATTTCCATCTGGAGCAGTTCGGCATCAACAACACCCCAGGCAAGGAAGACCGCCATGATTTCTTCCAATCCAAGCGCAACCTTGCCAATGGTACCGACACCATCCGCGACGATATGTCGGGCGAAGGCGCAAGCTGCATGAATCTGAATTTGAAACCCTTCAATCCCACACCATTCTATTTTTCCTATTATTTTAACGCTGTTGGCAAAAAGAAGCCGGACAAGGACAAGATCGCTCCGATCAAAACGGATTTTGCGTTTTTGTATTTGACGTCAAGTCTGATTATGTTCGACAACAAAAAGAAAATGAAAAACGGCGATATTTCCTATGAAGATTTTGCAAATGACGGACTGGTCAACGTCAGTTCCGCCATGCATCCCGCAGATGAGCCGTTCAAGAAGTTCGATCCCAACAACATTGAGCGCGGCGTATGGCAGGTCATGCCCGAACGCGAGGGCGACCACGGCACAGCGGTCGGTCTGTTTGCCGATGTTGAAAAAACGCACAGCTTCTATCTTGAAATCGCAGAAATGCTCACTTCCACAGAGACCATGGAAGCCCCTGCGCCTGCAGAAAAAGCATAATACAGAAAACATGAACATATGATATGGCAGCCTGACTCGGGGCTGCCTTTTTTGTTGAGAGTACAGATTTTCCGCGCTTTTTTACGAAAAAAACGGATTTCTTTTCAAAGTCCGTTTTTAGGGACACGAAAACCGCCGATTCGGAACATTTGTCTTGACTTTTCAAAAAAACATGGTATAATCAAAATACAGAAAACAAAAACGAATGTTTTTTCAGGAGGTTATTCTTATGTTTACAACGATGCAAAGCTTTTTATGCTTCTTCATTCCCATGGTGGTCGCGATCATTCTCGGCATCCTTTTTGAGGAACGCCTGATTGCCTTTGAACAGCGCATCAAAGCCCGCTTGCGTGCACGAACCAACAAAAAAAGCGCCGGTCAGCGCCCTGCTTTGAAAAAGGTTCAAAAAAGCGCAGCGAACCGCCGCGTCGCCTCCCGACGTCCCGCCGCATAAGCAAGCGCCGCCATGCCGTTGAAATATGCCGCAGGTATTGACAAATTTTTCTTTTTCCAATATAATAACAAAGCATTTTTTAACGAGAGACATGGAGGAACCCCAATGAGATGCACAAAAAAGGCAATCGCCGTTCTGCTCGTCCTGTTGACGCTTTCCGCCTGGGCTGCTGTTTTTGCCGCCGCCCTGCCGCAGGACGCGCTGCCGGTCGAAGCCATGCAAACCCCGCTTTTGCATGATGAAACAGCAACCCCGCCGGAGAATAAAGATAGCCTTGCTCCCGCCGCCGACAACAACGGCAAATTACGCGGGGAAACGCAGGACACTGAAGAACAGAACCCGGCGGATCCCACACCGGCATCGCAGCCTGAAACGCCGGCCAAGCAAGATCCCATTTCAGTCAGCCTGACAGCCAGCAATGTGGAAGTCACAGTGCGCAGAACCATTCAGATGACGGCTGAAACAAAGGGCTTCACACAGACGCCGACGTTGACATGGACCAGCAGCGATGAAAGCATCGCCACGGTGGATCAGAACGGTCAGGTGAAAGGCGTCAAGGCCGGGAAAGCGACCATCACCGTGACGGCAAAAAGCGGCGACACAACCGCACAGGACAGCATGGTGATCTTTGTCATCAAGCTCAAAACGCCGATCAAGCTTCTGCTGCAGGAATATCAGGTGCTTGGCTACAAATATCACTTCCGCGACGATTACTACTACGTCAACGATGTGCAATGCTGGCAGCGCGGCTTCGGCTTTGGCCGGTTTTACGATCTCGTTGCACCGTATATTCTGCTGGAATACGACTACGTCCGCGTGTTCTTCACCTATCAGGACAAGGACTACATGGTGCAGCTTTGGAAGGGACAGTACGGGCTTGTGTTCTATGGCTGCGAGCAAGGCATCTATTGCAAGGAGCACAGCGACAAGCAGGATTCTGTTTTCACCTTCTATAAATCCATGGAGCAGAACGAATGGCCAGAAATGGAGCTGACGCTGTATCACGACAAGCAGGGCAACGGCAATTACGTGCGCGAATTTACGCGCGACCGCGGCACACACTGGTGGTGCAGCGGCTTCAAGCCCGGCCACCTGCGCAAAGAAGAACCGGCAACCGAGCTGCGGCAGGAAGGCAGCATCTTCTTCAAGGATGCGGAAATGGCGCGCCTGTTTGCCGACGGGCTGAAGGTCTGCGGCTTTGGCGAAGCGAAGGACGCCGAAAGCATGGAGCTGGATGAATACAACCTGAACGGGTCAACCGTCTCCTTCCGCTGGCAGAACATCAACGACGCAGAGACCACCATGCCAATCAAAATTGCAGGCGGCACGGCCTTTGCGGTCGGCGGTCTGGCGTTCATCGTCGGTCTGCTCCTCCTGCTGGCCATCATTGCTATGATGGGTATGGGCATTATGCTCTTCATCATCATCCTTTAATGATCGGAGCTGTCCTGCTGAGTCCCCGCTGATTCACTCGGTGCGTGAATCAGCGGGGACTTCACCGTCGCAGCGGTAGGTACCCGCTTCGGCAAGCGGCGGGATCGCGGCTGCGCCGCGCGAAAAGGGGCGCAAACGCGCGTATCAAGGTTGGTTAGGTTGTCCCCTGCCCCTTTTCGAAACCGCGCTGCGCGCGGTTTATCCCGCCGCGGACGGCCGCTCCCGATCCTGCACCGGTAATATAAAAAGGCAGCCGCGCATTTGCGCGGCTGCCGCAGTTATTTAATCCAGCTCTTCTTCGTCAAAGCTTTTCTCTGTGCTCAGATCGGGGAAGCTGTTGTCCTCCTCCGATTCGTGACGTTCGTCCTTGCGCTTCTTGTTCCACACATATCCGGCCAAACCGCCGAGGGCGATGATGCCGGTGGGTGCGGCGGCAATTTCGGGGTTCTCCTTGATCGCCTCCCAGGCGCGGGTGCCGAGTGAAGCGTCGTTGCTGACCGGCTTGTCCAGTACAAGTTCATTGTCGGACGGTGTTGTGATCTCGTCCACAGCGTAGGTTTCGCCGATGAACTGGTTGAAATAGCTCGCGTCGTCGCTGACTTCCGCCTGTGTGTCAAAGAGGGCGGACGGATCTTCGATCGGCTCAAGGACGATGCTGTTGTCCAAGCTGTCAATGGCGCTCAAATCAAAGATCGCATTGTCTCCCTGCGCTTCCACGGCGCTGATCACATGGTTCACCATATCCTGCGCCGCCTGTGCTTCTTTGGAGGCGTTGGAGTTCACAAGGGTCTGCATCTGATCCAGCAGATTGCTGCCGTTTTCGGTCGTTTGCGCCGCCGCGGCGCCGGTTTTGTAGACGTTAAACGTGTAGGTCACTGTGTCGGTGTTGGCAAAGGAACCGTCGTTGTATGTCACAGTCAGATCGATCTGTTCGGGTGCGTTGGTGCCGTTCAGTGCGGCGGCCGCCGTTGCGTTGGAGCGCATCTCTGTGCCGTTCAGCGTGACCAGCACGTTTGCGTTGCTGCCGCCGAGCTGATCCGCAAGGGAAATCGGCGTGAACCAAACCTTTTTGCTGTCGGCGGCGACAAAGAGATCGTAGTTGAAGATGTCGCTGAAGAATTCTTCGTCCAGATCAAAGCAGCCGGCAAGGCAGGCCATATCAAACAATTCCTCGGTCGAGACGGAATCGCTGTAAGGCACGTCCTTTTCGTCGAGCATCGTTTTCAAAATGAGCGTCTGCACGGCGTTTTCTTTACCGCTCTTGTCAGCGTCGGAAAGACGCACGGGATTGATCGTCACATCGTATGCCGTGTTGAGGATCGAAGCATAATACGCGTAGTCCACATATTCCTTCTGCGCGCCGTTCGTTTCTTCATAGGGCGTCAGCGGAACCTTGTAGCTTTGCGCGGCGGCGGTGAGCACCTTGGACCAGTGGAATATCTCGGCGTTGCTCGGGTTTTCGCTCAACGGCAGCTCCGGGAATTCCTGCACATGGGTCTTGACCGCCTGCACGGCGAAACCGTTGATGGTTGTGACGCCGGAGGGCAGGAACACCCCTGTCAGTTCAGAGAGGATGATAATCTGAGCGGCTTCCAGCGTGATGCCCTTGGGCAGTGTAACTTCCTTTCCATACAGCGTGTAAACGGCGTTGTATCGCAGTGCGGCATAAACCACAGCGACAGCCGGTGTATCCTGCGGCGTCAGCTCCTGCGGAAGAACAATGCCATACGCTTCCAGATATTCGGTCATGGTCGGCAGATCGTCGGTCATGCCCATTGCGGTTGCGGTATAATAGAAGAGGGTCAGAACTTCGTCATAGGCCTGTCCGACATTTTCTTCGTTCAAATCGTTCAGTTTTGTATATCGGTCCACTTCGGTGAGGAACTGATCGTATGTTTGGCTGTACGGATACTCCGCACGCGGCACGATCTTCGCCGTTGTGAAAGAATTTGCGTTATCGCGAATAATCAAGGTGTCCAGCCACGCCATTGTCGGCTGTGACGAGGCAAAACGCGGGTGACCGGCAACCACTTCCGGCTTCCCGTTCTGCAAAGTCACGCCCGCAAACGCGAGCATCGGGGAAATCGCCAGACAGAGGATCAACAGCGCCGTCACGCCGGCCGCAAAAGGCTTTATCAATCTCAACGGATACACACTCCTTTGTTCGTTACACGTTCCATTTCAAAAAGGCATTCGTCCGTTTTTTCAAAAAATCAGACGACACTCCGAGATATCTTTATACACGCTATATCATACAACGAAATCAAAATAAAGTCAACAACTATTCCCGGAATTTTTCAGATTATTTATAAAAAGTTTTTTCCTGTTAAGGTTTGTATATCCAAGTGAATCGGCGGGTGCTTCACCGTCTTCCGGCCAAAAAGCGCCGTCCTGTGCGTCGAATTTTGCCTGCTTGCGCTCCTCCTCGTGCTGCAGCGCCTGTTCCTGTTCTTTCAGCAGACGTTCAAACCCCGACAACGCGGCGAACGCCAAAAACTGTTTTGCTCTGTCTGTGTCGTTATTCACCGTTATGACCTCCAATCAACGTGTTGCGTATGCGCGCCGTTCCTGCCGACGTGTAGCTTACGCCGCGCAGCAGCGCGTTTTTGCCGTATTTGTTTTTGATAAAAATGCGTGCCTGCTGCAGCCGCGCTTCCTTTTGCTGAGCGGCAAGATCATCAAACAGGGAAAACGTGGCCGTCGCCTTCGGCTGCAGACTTTCAAACGCGATAGCGAGCCGCCGGATGGGCTTTTCCGGCAGCGTTGTGTGCGCATAAACGGATTCAAACGTCGCCATGATCTTGCGGTAGGAATCCGTGGGCACCTCCAGCTTGCGGCTGCCCCCGCTCGACGGGATCACATCGCCCGAATAGCTGACCGACAGCGACAGCGCACCTGTGACCATTCCCGCCTCCACCAGCCGCAGCGTCATCGCGTCTACCATTTCGCGCAGCACGATTGCCGCTTCCGCCGCCGCGTAATCCCGAAACAGAATCTGACTGTTGGAAAACGAAAGGTTCTTCGCCTGATAATTCTGAATGTCTGCAATCGTGCAGGATTCGCGTCCGTTGGCGTGGTCGATCAAAAACCGGGCGTTCACGCCGAATTCCCGAAACAGCGTGTCCTCCGGCAGCATGGCGACGCCGTGCAGATCGTATACGCCGAATTTTTCCAACCGCCGCGCCGTGCCGCGCCCGATGTTCCAAATATCCGTGATCGGCCGGTGGTGCCACAGCGTCTGCCGGAACGTCTCCTCATCCAGCACGCCGATGTGGTCCTGCGTGTGCTTGGCGGTGATGTCCAGCGCAACCTTGGCCAGAAACAGGTTCGTTCCGATGCCCGCCGTGGCACAGATGCCCGTGGCGTCGAACACAGCCTGCATGAGCTGCTTTGCAAATGCGACCGGCGCGGTATGGTACAGCTTCAGATATGCCGTGGCGTTGATAAAGCATTCGTCGATGGAATAGACATAGATGTCCTGCGGGCTGACATAGCGCAGATACAGCGCATAGATGTCCGCCGCCGTCTGCATATACAGGCGCATCCGCGGCTTTGCCGTGATATAATCCACATTGGACGGAATTTCGAACAGCCGGCAGCGGTTGCGCACGCCGAGCGTTTTCATCGCCGGACTGATGGCAAGGCAGATGGCGCCTTTGCCGCGCGACGGATCCGCCACAGCAAGGTTCGCCTGAAACGGATCGAGTCCCCTGCTGACACATTCCACCGACGCGTAAAAGCTTTTCAGATCGATGCACAGATAGATCGGTGTTTCCATAAAATGACCTCTTTTAGAACATTTGTTTTCTTCATAAAAAAGAATAGCACATTTGTTCTTCTTTGTCAAGAGGAATTTTCAGGCAGTTTGTTGTGCAAGGTGCGCTCGGCGGAATAAAAAAAACGCGCAGCGTGCGCGGCTTTTCGAAAAAAAGTTTGGCAAAAAACAGACCGCTCACCTGCGCATTTGCGAGCAAATGCGCAGGTGGTCTGCGCCGCGCAGCAACGCTGCGCGGCGC
>JAFTCX010000050.1 GCA_017454485.1 Clostridia bacterium
CTTGATCCCGATTTCATCGGACAGTTTTACTGCTTCGATTTTAAAACTTTTCTCATACGTCATTTGAACTCACCTTTCTTTGGTTTTTATTCTATCATCTTTTGGTGAGTTTGTCGACTCTACTTTTATGATAACACTCCAAAAACAACGTAAATCTAAAAGCAAAAGCCTTCCCCATTTTAATGGGGAAGGGGGACCGCTTGCGGTGGAAGGGGTAAAACAGAGCAAAACCCCCTCCACTGTGCAAAATACACAAAACCACCCCTGAAAAATTCTATATGCGAACATGAAAAAGATCATTGACGTTTCATTTGATAGAATATATAATTAAAAATGTATTAAAGGGCGCACTGCGTCCGAAAACGCGAGCGATTGATTTGAAGGAGGTTTTTTTGATGAAGGGAAAGACTGGAAAACTGGCAAGACACGGGCGACGAGCGCTGTCCGTGTTCTTGAGCGTGCTCATGCTGATGAGCGCGTGGGTGTTTGTTGCGCCTAAAGCTAACGCGGCATCATATAATATTACAGTTTCTTGGAATGTAAAAAACACGAAAGATACTTATGACGGAAATAGAATGATTCTCAAGAATGGTTCTAATTCGCAGAGCATTCCGAGTAATGGCGTAGCTGCAACTAAGAATTCGGGTGCGCAAAGCGAGACTGTTACTCTAAGTTGGATTCCAGAAACTGTTGAGTATCGTTGTCAAGGAAACATTGCTGATATTTCTGAGTATTATATGACGAGTATTACTGTTAATGGAGTTCCCATTTGGTCTGGATCGATTGGTTGTAAGAAGCAGAACATAACGACTAATACCGCAAGCACAACTTTAACTATTTCTACGGGTAGTTGTAGTAGTTGGTCAAATGGTGGTTCTAATTCCTCTACGACAACTTCATCACATGCTACAGCAGATACACTTCAGCCTAAAAACACCACTGTAAATGCTTCTGTTAGCCCCACTTCTATCAGTTGCTCTGGCGGTTCTGCCACTTTTTCTTCATCTGTTGTTGACCAATATGGTGAGTCGCTTGGCTCGAGTGCATCAATGACTTATTCCTCACTTCCTTCTGGCGCTTCTCGTAGCGGTGCCACGGTTACTTTTCCTCAGTCTATGTTGGTTACATCTGGCTCCGTTACAATGACCGCAGCTTTTTCTGGCCTTACGTCAAAGACAGCAACTGTTTCTTATACTGGGCATACCTTTGGTACGGTTACTTATACATGGTCTGGTACAACAAGTTGCACGGCATCAAGAAAGTGTTCGGTTTGTAATTATACACATTCTCAAAATGCAACAATTACAAGCAGTGTCAAAACCCCTGCAACATGTACTGCTAAAGGTACAACTCGCTACACGGCAACTTTTTCACATTCTGCGTTCAGCACACAAACGAAAGATATTCAAGATATCGCTGCCCTCGGACACAGCTACACCGGCGATTATGTCAACCAGAGCACCGGTAAGCACTATAAAAAGTGCGTTCGCTTCTCCGCTTGCGGCACCTACGGTATCGGTACAACACAAAACAGCACCGAAAACTGTACTGCCGATTCTACATGGACAACTGATGCTAACCAGCACTGGAAGACTTGTACAAAATGCTCTGGACTTGCAACCGCCAAAGCGAACCACTCCGGCGGCACCGCGAACTGCACAACCTTAGCAACGTGTGCAACTTGCGGCGTACAATATGGATCCACCAACGATTCTCACAACTGGCAAGCCGACCCGACTTGGACATGGACGGCACAAAGCGGCGGCGGCTACACCGCAACGGCAACATATACCTGCTCACGTAACAGCAGCCATACAAGCGTTCAGAACGCGACTGTGACCTCCTCCACAACCAACGCCACCTGTACGGCTGCCGGCAGTACGGTCTATACGGCGTCTGTGACCTTCAACGGTGCTACAAAAACTGCGACAAAGACGGATTCAATTGCTGCCCTCGGCCACAATCCGCAGAAAATTGCCGCCGTTGATGCAACATGTACTACGGCCGGTAACAATGAATACTACAAATGTACAAGATGTAATAAATATTTCACAACCTCCGCTTGCACAACGGAAACAACCGTAGCGGCGCAGACGATTGCTGCCCTTGGTCACGACTATAGCGGTGCATACCGTGCGCTTTCCGGTAATAAACACGACCGCCTTTGCACAAAAGGCTGCGGTACTTATGGTATCGGTTCTACAGAGGGCGGCAGTGAAGATTGTACGGCAGCTTCCGCATGGAGCAAGGATGCTTCCGGTCACTGGAAGACATGTGCACATTGTACAAATATTGTTGTTGCAAAAACGAACCATGATAAGAGCGGCTGGGTCACCACCGACGGCACAAAGCACTGGAAAACCTGTACGACCTGTTCGTATTCTCCGCTTGACGAAGCGAACCATACTTGGGAATGGGTGACGGACACCGCCGCTTCTTGTACCACCGCTGGTGTGAAGCACGAAAAGTGCTCAACCTGCGGAAAAATAAGAAGCGAAAACACGACGATTCCGGCGGCCGGTCACACGCTTTCCAAAAACACGAACGCGAAATCTGCAACCTGCACCGAAACCGGTTTGATTGATACGTGGAAGTGCTCGGTCTGCAACAAGATTTTCTCTGACGATTAGGGAACGACCGAAGTACAAACGGCAGTTGTCCCCGCCCTTGGCCATGACTTTACCGGCGCATATCATAACGTGTCAAGCGGTACCCACAACCGCAAGTGTACACGCTGCTCTGCATACGGTCTGAATGGCACGGAAGGCGCCACCGAGGACTGCTCCGGCGGCACTGCAAACTGCGTTGACAAGGCGGTCTGCTCCAAATGCTCCACCGCGTATGGATCAGTGGACGCAAGCAACCATAAAGCGCCCGAAAACCGTGCGGCTGTTGCCGCAACCTGCGAAGACGGCGGCTACACTGCCGGCGTATACTGCACGGCTTGCGAAAAATGGGTGAGCGGCCACGAGACGGTTGCTGCGAAAGGTCATGATTTTTCCGGTGCATATCAGAACGTGTCCGACGGTAAACATAACCGTAAATGCTCCCGCTGTGATGCTTACGGTATGAACGGCACAGTCGGCGCAACCGAAAACTGCTCCGGCGGCACGGCAAACTGCGTTGACAAAGCGGTTTGTACAAAATGTTCCACCGCTTACGGTTCAGTCAATGCATCCAACCATAAAACACCTGTAAACCACGATGCTGTCGCTGCCACCTGCGAAGCAGGCGGTTACACCGCCGGCGTATACTGCACGGCTTGCGAAAAATGGGTCAGCGGTCATGCTGAGATTCCTGCCACCGGTCATGATTACACCGGCGCAGCGCACGTGGTCGAAGAAGGCGTGACACATAATTACGCTTGTAAAAAAGGCTGCGGCACCTTCGGTGTTGGCACAGTAAAGAACGCGACCGAAAACTGCGCTGATCATGCAAACAGCGCCTGGGTTACTACTGATGGTACGAACCATTGGCATACCTGCGCCGTCTGCGGAAAGAAGATCACATCTACCGTCGATGCCCATACCTTTGCTTGGGTCACAGATCAGGATGCGACCTGCATTGCGACCGGCACAAAGCACGAGGAGTGCTCTGTCTGCCATAAGACCAGAAACGAAAATACAGTGATTCCCGTAAAGGAACATGATTTCAGCGCAGACAACGCTCGCGCACATTATGTCGGCAAAGTCGGCGACGTGCATAAGCATAACTATGCGTGCGCGAATAACTGCGGCACCTTCGGCGTTGTGATCAACGGTCAGCAGGTTGCAAGCGGCACAGAAGACTGCACGCTCGGCAGTAGCTGGACCTATGTGGACGAGACCAACCACAAGAAAACCTGCTCGGTCTGCGGGCATGATGTCCTTGCAGCGCACAGCGGCGGCACGGCAACGTGCGACGATCCTGCAACCTGCCCGGATTGTAACCACACTTACGGCGGCGCACTGAACCATAATTGGGACTTCACCGGTACAACGCATGCCGTTACATATACCTGGAACGGCTACACAGCGTGTACGGCGACTGTTACGTGCTTGAATGATCCATCACACAAGCAGCCGATCAACGCAACCGCTATTTCAAGCGACGTGACGACGGCAGCAACCTGTGCTGCAACCGGCATCAGGACCTACACGGCAACGTTCCCGAACGGAATCCCGAACAACACAAAGACGGAGACGATTCCGATCGATGCGACCAACCACAACGGACACATCGCATCTGTTACACTGGTTAAAGCGACCTGCACAACCGACGGTAAGCGCGCGCATTATCACTGCAGCGCTTGCGGCAACGATTACACCGACGCGACAGGCACCACTGCGGCAACGGATCTTGTGATCGCGCATACCGGTCACAACTGGAGCGATTGGTCTGTGACAACACCCGCGACCTGTGTTGCGAAGGGCGAAGAGACTCGTTACTGCCAGAACACGGCCGGTGATGATGAGCATGAAGCCTGCTCGGCAGTGGAAACCAGAGATGTGGAAGTGGATCCCGATGCGCACGATTACGGCGCACCGTCCTACAACTGGTCGGATGACGGCAAGACCTGCACGGCGACTGTGACCTGCTCACGCAACAGCTCGCATACCGTTACAGAGACCGCGACCGTGGCGAACGGCAAGATCACCGGCACACCGAAGGCCGGTGCAGATGCGACCTGCGAAGGAAAGGGCACCACGACCTACACGGCGACGTTTACAAATGCGCTGTTTACGCAGCAGACGAAGGACGTTGCGGATATTCCGGCGCTCGGCCATGATTTCAGCGCCGACAACAGCCGCGCAAATTCGCTGGAGAACGGCACGCATAACTTCAAGTGCGCACGCTGCGACGCCTATGGCGTGATGAACGGCTCAACCGCAGAGAAGGACGGTTCTGTGGCCTGCAACTTCGGCGCTTGGACAGACAAGGACGCAACCGACCATAAGCGCACCTGCTCTGTTTGCGCATATGCTGAGACTGCGGCGCACGACTTCACCGCTCAAATCCAGAAGGATGCAGCGCTGAAGGGTCAGCCGGATTGTAATTCGCCCGCAACATACTATTATAGCTGCGTCGACTGCGGCAGAGTGGAGGGCAATGCTTCGCACACCTTCACAACCGGCGACGCACTCGGTCATGACTGGAATTATGCGAACGCGGTGTTCAACTGGAACGGTTACGCCTGCGCAACGGCGACCGTGACCTGTAAGAGAGACAATACACATCAAAAGAGCTTTGACGTGACTGTCACGCCCGCAACGACAGCCGCCGACTGTGAACATGACGGTCAGACGGTGTATACCGCGACCTTCACCGGCGAGGATCACAACACATATACCGACACGAAGACGCAGGTTCTTCCGGCGAGCGGTCATGCCTACGGTACGGCAACCTATACCTGGGCGGCGGATAACAGCAGCGTGACCGCCATGATGGTCTGCGCGAACGACGCGAGCCACAAGATCACCGAAACGGTGCAGACGAGCTATGCCGTGACAACTGCGGCAACCTGCGAGGGCAAGGGCGTCGGCACCTACACGGCGACGTTTACGAACGAAGCGTTCACCACACAGACGAAGAATGTCGACATCGCGGCGATCGGCCACGCCTACGGCACACCGACTTACACCTGGGCGGCGGATAACCTCAGCGTAACCGCAACGCGTGTGTGCGGCAACGATGAGCATCATGTGGAGACCGAGACGGTGACTGCGACAGGCGTCACAACGCCTGCTACCTGCCTTGCAGCCGGTCAGACGGTCTATACAAGCGCGGCGTTCGAAAACGCAGCCTTTGCGGTTCAGACAAAGACGGTGCCGATTGCGCAGCTTGCACATAGCTATACGGGCGAAGTGAAAGACAACCTCAACGGCACGCATTCGTTCAAGTGCGTCAACGGCTGTAACGAATACGGCGGCACCGTGGATTGCACCTATCCGGCCAACTGGACAGATAACAACGACGGTACGCAGTCCAAGATCTGCGCCGTCTGCGGCCATAAGATCACGGAAAACATCAGCTACACGTTGACCTTCCTGTATGACGGCGGCAAAGATGCGAGCCAAAACGACAGCTCCACCGCTCCCTATAATAAGACCTCGACCGTGACACTGCCGAACGTGTCAAAGACCGGCTATACCTTCGACGGCTGGAAAGTGACAACAGCAGCCGGCAACTGGGATGCGGACGAAACGATCGCCAGCGGCACAAGCACCACCTCTGCCGGAAAATTCGGCAACGCAACGCTGACGGCACAGTGGAAGGCCGCGGATGTGAACTATGTTGTCAAACACTTCAAACAGAACCTGGATGACAGCTATCCGACAACACCGACTGAGTCCGAGACGCTTTCGGCAAAAACCGGCACTTCCGTGACGCCGGCTGTGAAAAACTACACCGGCTTTACGGCACCGACAGCAACGGCCGTGACGGTCGCGGCCGACGGCAGCACGGTTGTGGAGTATCAGTACACGAGAAACAGCTACACCGTGACGCTCCTCATGGGCGACGCGGGCGTGGAGTCCGTGACCGGCAACGGTACCTACAAATACGAAGCTCCCGTGACTGTGGATGCCACGGCAAAGAACGGCTATACGTTCGATAAGTGGACGGGCGATGGCGCACCGACCACCAAGACATCCAACTTCACCATGGGCGCCGCAGACATTGTCTGGACAGCAAACACAACGCCTTGCGCGTTCAAGGTGACGTTTAACGGCAACGGCGCAACAGGCGGCTCGGTAAACGATCAGCCGTTCCGTTCCGGCGTGGCACAGAACCTCAACGAAAACACCTTCGAAAAGAAATATGTCGTCACCTATGACTTCGACGGCGCAACAAGCGGCAATACGCCTGCGAGCGATACCGTGACATATACCTTCGACGGCTGGTCCGAAACTGCCGGCGGCGCGAAGGTCTATGATGACAAGCAGTCCGTGACGCTGACCCGTCCGAACGAAGACGATCTTGCGCTGTTCGCGATCTGGAACGAATCGAACCTTTCCGTGACGCTGCCGAATCCGTCGAAGACCGGCTATGAATTCAAGGGCTGGTACACCGATCCCGGCAAGGAAGACAAAGTAAACGGCACGACCTTTACACCGGACGGCACGGTCTCTGCGATCACGCTTTACGCGAAATGGGAAGCGAAGAGCTTTGACGTGGTCTTTGCCGGAGGCGGCGCAACCGGCGGCAGCACCGCAACGCAGAGATTTACCTCCGATGAGGCGCAGAACCTGAATGCCAACGGCTTTGTCAGAGAATACACCGTTTCCTTCAATTCCAAGGGCGGCACTGCGGTCGAAAGCAAGAAGGCGGCTTATGTCTTCGATCACTGGAGCGGCAACGGCACGACCTACACCAATGGTCAGAATGTGACGCTTGCCAGCGACAATGATATCACGCTGACGGCGCAGTGGACACAGGCCTCTGTGAATCTGACCGACGCGAAGCCGACCAGGAAGGGCTACAGCTTCGCCGGATGGTGCACGGATGAAAACGCGCAGACGACGCCTGTCGGCGACACCTTCACACCGAAGGCTGATACCGTTCTTTATGCGAAGTGGACAGAGGCGGATACGGAGTATACCGTCAAGCACTTCCAGCAGAACCTTGAAAACGATGAATATACGCTGGTTGATACCGATCATCTGACCGCGCTGACCGGCTCCAGCCAGACGCCGGCATTGAAGACCTACGAAGGCTTCACCGCACCGCAGCCGGAGAAGGTGACGATCGAAGCGGACGGCAGCACGGTTGTGGAATACCGTTACACGAGAAACACGCACACTGTGACGCTGACAAAAGACAGCGGCATCAGTGCAGTGACCGGCGCAGGTACCTACAAGTTCGGCGCGACGGTAACGCTTGGCGCGACAGTCCGCGACGGCTTCACCTGGAGCGGCTGGACCGGCGATCAGACGCTTGCAAACATCAACGCGACCTTTACCATGGGCGACAGCGATGTGACGCTGAGAGCGAACACCACCGCCGGCACCTATACTGTGAACTTCTTCGGCAACGGCGCAACGAACGGTTCGATGGAACTGCAGACCTTCACGTCTGACGTGGATGGCACGCTGACGGCGAACGCCTTTGAAAAGGCCTACACCGTCACGTATGATTACGACGGCGCGACAAGCGGCAACGACAAGCCGAGCGAAACCGTAAACTACACCTTCGATGGCTGGGCACTGACGGAAAACGGCGAGCAGGCTTATGCGAACGGCGCAACCGTGAACGAAGCGCGTTCGACTCCGCTTGACCTTTATGCGCGCTGGACGGTGGAAAACGCGGCAGTGACGCTGCCGAACCCGAGCAAGGTCGGCTACACGTTTGACGGCTGGTACACCGACGCCGACAAGACGAACAAGGTCAACGGCAGCACCTATGAGCCGGAAGAAAGCATCACCCTGCACGCGAAGTGGATCGCGAAAGAGATCAACGTGAGCTTCAACGGCAACGGCAAGACCGCGGGCGAGATGAACGCCCAGACCTTCACCAGCGGAACGGCGAAGGCGCTGAACGAAAATCAGTACAGCAGAACCTACACTGTGACCTTTGATGCAAAAGGCGGCACTGCAGTTGCAGCAAAAACCGCGACCTATACTTTCGCAGGCTGGGCGCTGAGCGCAGACGGCGAGGTGGTCTACACCGATCAGCAGAGCGTGACCTTCGTCAGCGACAAGCCCATCATCCTGTATGCCCAGTGGACGCCGGGCGGCGTGGATATGACGAGCGCGCAAACGGAAAAGACCGGCTACACGTTCCTCGGCTGGTACAAGGAAGACACCTTTGTCAACAAGGTGGAAGGCTCGTCCTTTACGCCCGAAGCATCGATCACCCTGCACGCGAAGTGGGAAGCGAACAATGTGAACTATGTCGTCAACCACTATCAGCAGAACATCGAAAACGACGAGTACACGCTGTTTAAGACCGAAACACTGCAGGCAAAGGCGGATAGCAATGTTACGCCGGCAGTGAAGAGCTATGAAGGCTTCACTTCGCCGAGCGTACAGACAGAACAGGTGGCTCCGGACGGCTCGACGGTCATCAACTACTACTACGACAGAATCAGCTTTGATGTCACGCTGACCCCCGGCACCGGCATCGGCAGTGTGACCGGCGCAGGCCGCTACAAGTACGGCCAGACGGTGACCTATGGCGCGACGGTACTGCCCGGCTATGTTTGGGCGGGCTGGACCGGTACGGACGCACTGGCTGAGAAGAACGGCACGTTCACGATGCCCGCGCGCGCTGTGGAGCTGACAGCGACCACCACGGCAGACGGCATCACACTGACACTCAAGAATCAGAACGCGACGACGGCAGGCACTGCAGCGGTGTATTACACCTATGCCAACAGCCATTACTTTGATGACGCGAATAAAACCAACGAGATCACAGCGATCACCGTTCCGACGAAGAACGGCTACACCTTCGGCGGCTACTTCACCGAAGAGAACGGCGGCGGCACGAAGTACATCGACGCGGACGGCACGATCATCAATAGCCCGAATACCGCAATCACTGCTTCAACAGAGCTGTTTGCATCCTGGACGGCAAACAATATTATCATCACGCTGAACGGAGAAAACGCAACAACGCTGAATACGGATAAGGTCTATTACACCTTCGATACCAACGCCTACTTTGCAGATGCGGCACACGGCAGCGCGATGAACAAGATCACGCCGCCGGAGAGAACCGGTTGGACCTTCAGCGGCTACTTCACCGAAGCAGGCGGTCATGGCACGCAGTTCATTGCGGACGACGGCGCGTTTGTGAACGATCTTTACAAAACGCTTTATGCGAATACCACGCTCTATGCGCACTGGACACAGAACTCCAGCACACTGAATATCAGCGCAGGCGACCACGGCACGCTTTCCGACGGCAAACCTTCTGCGACTGTAAAACAGGATTCCGGCACGGTCTATCCGGTGGCCGATCCGCTTCCGGCTGACGGCTACACCTTCAAGGATTGGACGTTTGCCGGTGACAAAAACGGTATGTTCAACGCGCAAACGAAGCAGTACACCTTCGGCGCACTGGAAGGCAAGACCGACACCCTGACGGCAAACTATCAGACGATTCCGTACACGCTGACGCTGAACTACGGCGGCGGCAAGGACGGCATCGATCAAACGTCCGGCACTGCAGCTTATAACATTGAAACTGCGGCGGCGCTTCCGACGCTGACCCGTACCGGCTACACGTTCGCAGGCTGGCGTGTGACAGTCCCGGCAGGCAACTGGGCAGCCAATGATGAGGTTGCGGCGAATGCGAGCGCGACAAACGTCGGCAAGTACGGCAACGCGACGCTGACAGCACAGTGGACGCCGGACGGCTACACGGTGAAGTTCGACACCGACGGCGGTGAAGCAATCGCTGACCTTGCCTACAACATCGAGAGCACCGACACGCTTCCCGCAGCGGTAAAGACCGGCTACACCTTCCAAAACTGGAAAGTGACGAGCAACACCGCCGGCAGCTGGACGAAGGATGAAACGGTGAACAGCGGCGCAGCATTGACCGGCAAACACGGCAACGTGACGCTGACGGCACAGTGGCAGATCAACAGCAGTACGCTGAAGATCAACGCCAACGGCGGCACCTACACTGGCACGACCACGGTCACCGGCGATTACAACACCGAGACGACACTCGCAGCGCCGACCAAAGACGGTTACACCTTCGAAGGCTGGACGCTGAATGAGAATTCCAACGGCTCTATTGACGGCGCGGTCTACACCTTCGGACCGACCGATGGGGCAGAGGACACCGCGACGGCACAGTGGCAGACGATCGACTACACGGCAACGCTGAAAGAAAACGGCGGCTCGGATGTTTCCGATATCATCTTCACTGTGGAGAGCGAGCCGATCACCCTGCCGACAGAAATCAGCAGAACCGGCTATACGTTTGCAGGCTGGAAAGTGACAAGTGAAACGGGCGGAAGCTGGACAAACGGCGCCGCGCTGACAAAGATTGACACCGGTGCCTTCGGCGATGTGACGCTGACGGCGCAGTGGGAGACGATCGACTACACGATCGCCTATGACCTTGACGGCGGCGCCGCGACCGGCAACCCGGACAGCTACACGATTGAATCCGACCCGATCACGCTGAACGCGCCGACGAAGACCGGCTACACCTTCGCTGGCTGGACCGGCAGCAACGGCACAGTGCCGCAGACGGCTGTGACAATTACAAAGGGCAGCGTCGGCAACAAGAATTACACGGCGAACTGGACGGCCAACACCTTCACCGTGACCTACAACGCAAACGGCGGCACCGGCACGATTGCGCCGACAGAGGGCAACTACGCGTCGACAGACCTGACCTTTGCCGAAAACGCATTCACCAGAGAAGGCTGGCACTTCACCGGCTGGAACACGGCGGCAGACGGAAACGGCACGCCATACAAAGCGGGCGCCGATATTCCGGCAAAGACGTTCGGCTTGACGATGAACAACACGGTTGCATTGTTCGCACAATGGGCACGCAACGAAAGCACGCTGGTTGTTTCCGGCGGCAATCACGGCAAGTTTGACGGTGAAAGTGAAAAGACTTTCACAGGTGCCTATGAGGCAACGCAGGTGATTGCAGACGCGACGCCGAACAACGGCTACACCTTCACAGGCTGGTCGCTGACGGGCAGCAACGGCACCTTTGACGCAGACACCAAGACCTACACCTTCGGTGCGACCGCAAACGCAACGGATACGCTGACCGCGCAATATGCGCCGGTCGACTACACCATTACCTATGACCTTGCGGGCGGCACTGTTGAAGGCACGAACCCGACGACCTATACGATCGAATCCGAGAACATCACGCTGATTAACCCGACCAGAGAAGGCTACACCTTCGCAGGCTGGACGGGTACCGACCTCACTGAGGCAACGACGGAAGTCACCATCGAGAAAGGCAGCACGGACAACCGCAGCTACACGGCAACGTGGACGCCGATCACCTACACGCTGACTTACGAGCTTGACGGCGGCAGCGTCAGCGGCAACCCGGCGACCTACACGATCGAGTCCGGCGCAATCACGCTGATCAATCCGACGAAGAACGGCTATGACTTTGCAGGCTGGAGCGGCACGGGCATCAACGGCACGTCCAAGGCTGTGACCATCCCGACGGGCAGCACGGGCAACCGTACTTACACCGCAAACTGGACGCCGGTCGAGTACAGCATCAGCTATGCGCTGAACGGCGGCACGGTGAGTGGCAACCCGGAAACTTACACCATTGAAACAGCAGCATTCAACCTGATCAACCCGACCAGAGAAGGCTACACCTTCGCAGGCTGGACGGGTACCGACCTTGCTGAGGCAACGACGGAAGTCACCATTCCGACCGGCAGCACAGGCAACCGCACCTACACGGCAACATGGACGCCGGTTACCTACACGCTGACTTACGAGCTTGACGGCGGCAGCGTCACCGGCAACCCGGCGACCTACACGATCGAGTCTGACGCGATTACGCTGATCAATCCGACGAAGGAAGGCTACGACTTTGCCGGTTGGAGCGGCACAGACATCAACGGCACGTCCAAGGCTGTGACGATCCCGGCGGGCAGCACGGGCAACCGTACTTACACCGCAAACTGGACGCCGGTCGAGTACAGCATCAGCTATGCGCTGAACGGCGGCAGTGTCGACGGCACGAACCCGGAAACTTACAACATCGAGACAGCGACCTTCACGCTGATCAACCCGACAAAGACCGGTTACGAGTTTGCAGGCTGGACGGGCACAGACCTTGCTGAGGCAACGATGGAAATCACCATTCCGACCGGCAGCACAGGCAACCGCAGCTACACGGCAACGTGGACGCCGATCACCTACACGATCAGCTGCGACCTGAAGGGCGGCAGCGTTGAAGGCACGAACCCGACGACCTACACGATCGAGTCTGACGCGATCACGCTGATCAACCCGACAAAGAACGGCTATACCTTCGCAGGCTGGAAGGGCACAGACCTTGCTGAGGCGACGATGAATGTCACCATCGAGAAGGGCAGCATCGGCGACCGTGAATACACCGCAACGTGGACGGCTGATTCTTACGCGATCACCTATGAGCTCGCAGGCGGTACAGTCAACGGCGAGAACCCGACTAGCTACAACATCGAGGATGACGACATCACGCTGATCAACCCGACCAGAGAAGGCTACACCTTCGCAGGCTGGACGGGCAGCAACGGTGAAACGGCGCAGGAGACCGTGACGATTGAAACCGGCAGCACGGGCGACCGCAGCTACACGGCAAAGTGGACGCCGATCGGCTACACGATCAGCTATGACCTGAAGGGCGGCGCGCTGGCAGACGGCGTGACGAATCCCAAAACCTACAACATCGAAACGCCGAACATCACGCTGAACAACCCGACCAGAGAGGGTTATACCTTCGCAGGCTGGACCGGCACGGGTCTTGATAGCGCGACGATGAATGTCACCATCGAGAAGGGCAGCATCGGCGACCGTACTTACACCGCAACGTGGACGGCTGATTCTTACTTGATCACCTATGAGCTCGCAGGCGGTACAGTCAACGGCGAGAACCCGACCGGTTACAACATCGAGGATGACGACATCACGCTGATCAACCCGACAAAGACCGGTTACGAGTTTGCCGGCTGGACGGGCACAGGTCTTGACAACGCGACAACGGCAGTCACCATTCCGACCGGCAGCACAGGCGACCGCAGCTACACGGCAACGTGGACGCCGATCGGCTACACGATCAGCTATGACCTGAAGGGCGGCGCGCTGGCAGAAGGCGCGACGAATCCCGAAACCTACAACATCGAAACGCCGAACATCACGCTGAACAACCCGACCAGAGAGGGCTATACCTTCGCAGGCTGGAAGGGCACGGGTCTTGACAGCGCGACGATGAATGTCATCATCGCGACCGGCAGCATCGGCGACCGCAGCTACACGGCAACATGGAATGTCAACACCTTCACCGTGGTGTATGACAAGAACGCGGAGGATGCGACCGGTGAAACCGCAAACACCACCGGTAACTACGCTTCCGATGATTTGACCTTTGCTGAGAACGGGTTCACCAGAGACGGCTGGCACTTCGCCGGCTGGGCGGAGAACGCGGACGGCACCGGCACGAAGTACAGCGCCGGCGACGCGATCCCGGCAGCGACCTACGGCGCGACGATGGGCAACAGCGTCACGGTGTTCGCACTCTGGGCGCCCAATCAGAGCACTCTGATCGTCTCCGGCGGTGCGCACGGCACCTATGACGGCGAAGAAAGCAAGACGTTCACCGACGTCTACGGCAATACCTTCTCGCCGATTGACGCGACGCCGTACGACGGTTACACCTTCATCGGCTGGACGCTGAACGCTGGCGCGAACGGCACCTATGACGCAGTGAACAAGACCTACGCTTTCGGCAAAGCCGCTGAAACACAGGATACGCTGACTGCGCAGTACGCCAAGATTCCGTACACGATCAGCTATGATCTTGCGGGCGGCGCGACCTCGACAGAGAACCCGGCAGGCTACGACGTAGAAACTGCCACCTTCACGCTGAACAACCCGACCAAGACCGGCTATACCTTCGCGGGCTGGACGGGCAGCAACGGTGAAACGGCGCAGAAGACCGTCACGATCGCAAAGGGCAGCACCGGCAACCGCAGCTACAAGGCGACCTGGACGCCGATCGGCTACGAGATCAGCTATGACCTTGCGGGCGGCGCACTGGCGGAAGGCGTGACGAACCCGGCAGATTACAACATTGAGTCCGCAGAAATCACGCTGAACAACCCGGTCAGAGACGGTTACACCTTCGCAGGCTGGACGGGCACCGACCTTGCCGAACCTGCGCTGAGCGTGACGATCCCGACCGGCAGCACAGAAGACCGTGCGTATACCGCAACATGGACGCCGATCGTCTATACGGCCTCGTTCAACAGCGACGGCGGCACAGCGATTGAATCGTTCAATTATACGATTGTGGATGAAACCAGAGCGCTTGCAACCGATTTGACGAAGAACGGCTACACGTTCTCCAAGTGGGTTGTGGAAACTGCGGACGGCAACTGGACGGCGAACGCAGACGCTGCGGAGATCACGACCGGCAAGTACGGCAATGTGACCTTCAAGGCGATTTGGACGCTGAACACCTACACCATCGGTTATGACCTTGCGGGCGGCAGCGCGACCGGCAATCCGGACAGCTACACGTTCGAAGACGACGCTATCACGCTGAATCATCCGACCAAGACCGGCTACATCTTCACCGGCTGGACCGGCACGGAAATTGCAGACGGCACGATGGACGTTGTCATCCCCACTGGCTCCTTCGGCAACAGAAGCTACACCGCAACCTGGACGCCTGTCACCTATACCGTGCACTTTGACGCGAACGAAGGCACGGGCGCACCGGAGAGCGTCACCAAGACCTACGACAGCGCACTGACGCTGCCGACAGAAGAACCGACCAGACCGGGCTATGTCTTCTCTGTCTGGAAGATCGGCGAAGACCAGTATCCGGCAGGCGCGAGTGTGAACAAGGATTACGCGGCCGAACAGGATGCAACCGTCACCCTGACTGCGTTCTGGAACAAGGGCAGCTACCGTGTGAGCTATTTCGGCAACGTGATCGGTGACACGAACAGCGTGGACGGTGTGGATCCCGCAACGATCACGATCACACCGCAGGACGGCGGCCATCTGAGCACCGTGACCGAGATCACCGTGGACGGCAATGTGCTTTCCCCGGATCAGTACACGGCTCTCGTTTCCACAAACAAGCGCGTGGCAACGGTCACGATCAACTCCGGTGTCATCGTCGGCGATGTGACGATCACGGTCGGCACAGTCGAGCACAGCATGGAATGGTATGAGCTCGACGCGAACACCTGCCAGCAGCGCTGCGAAGTCTGCGGAGCTGTCGGCATCGAAAGCGCACAGCACGTCTATCGCAACGCGTGGTATGACAGCGGCGACGGCGCAACGCACTACAGAAACTGCGTCAACTGCGGCCATGTGGCAACAGCGGCGCACACCGGCGGCACAGCGACCTGCACCGAGCAGAGAGAATGCGTCGATTGCGGTGCGAAGTACGGCGAATTGCTCGGCCACGTTCTGAGCGGCACGCCGGCAGTGGGAGCGACCTGCACAAGCAGAGGCTCCATCGCGTACTGGACGTGCGCAAACTGCGGCAAGCTCTTTGCGGACGAAAACGGTACCACAGAGATCACGCCGAAAGACACGATCACCGACAAACTCCCGCATGATTTCCACGGTGAAATCAAGAACAACGGCGACGGCACGCACTCCTTCGCCTGCACCTACGGCTGCGGCACCTACGGCAGTGCAACAGCGCACGTGTATGACAGAGAAGTGGCAACCGAGAAGTATTACAAGTCCTCTGCAGACTGCACAGCGCCGGCGGAATACTATCTGTCCTGCGCCTGCGGCGCCAAGGGCACGGGTACGTTTACGGGTGACCCGATCGGCCACAACTATGTGAGCAAGGAAGGCAAACCGGCAACCTGCTACGACAGCGGCTACACCGATTACATGCAGTGCACACGCTGCGACGACACGCAGGGCAAGGAGACCATTGCGGCGCTCGGTCACGGCAGCTACCTGTATGACAACAGCGCTTCCGGCAAGGTTTACGACGGCACCTTTGAATGGGCGACCTACAGCTGCTCCAGAGGCTGCGGCGACCACTATGTCCTGTTCACCGTCTACGCGAAGGATAACACCAGCACGGCGCTTTCCGGCGCAACGGTTACGATTACCGGCGAGGGACAGAACGTCTCCGGCACGACTGACAGAAACGGCGTTTTCGCGCCCGACAATCACTTTGCGGACGGCGAATATACGGTCACGATCAGCTATGACAACGGCGAAAAGAACGCCACGACCACCGGCAACATCCGTGTTTCGCACGGCAGAACCAGCGGCGGCATCGGCGTACTGCGTTTGGTTGACGTTGTTCAAAACGACGACCACAGCGGTTCCTCCTCCTCCAAGGACGGCTTCCGCTGCTCGATGTGCGACACCTATGAAGCCAACCGCAGCAAGCCGGTCATCGGCATCTTCTACACCATCGTCCACTTCTTCGTCCATCTTATCCAGCGCATCATCTATGCGTTCTCAAGACACTGAGAAGATTTGACGGTGAAAGCGATTCCTTGACCGCTGAACGCAAACAAACACAAGTTTTGCCCCGTCCGTTTTTACGGGCGGGGCATTGCAAAAAGGAGAAGCAGATGAGAATCATTCGTCCCGGAGAAAAGCTGACCAGGCAGGAGCTGCGCTTTTTTGCCAATATGGCAGGGCGCGCCTATTTGAACGATCCGGTGCACACCTATGCAACCAAAAATCCGGCACGGCGGGAAAAGTTCGTCTCGCATTTCATGATGGAGCGGCTGAACACGTCCAACGGTGAGGATTATTTCTATATTGACGATGAAAACCGCGGGGTGTGCGTTTGGCGGCACGCCCACAACGAATATGGCGTGCTGGACTTTTTGAAGTGCCCGGACTGGTTGTATCTTTACTGGTTCTGGCCCAACACGCTGCGCACGCTGAGCGCCTATGCGCCGCTGGATGTGCACGTGTTTGACGAAAACACATGGCTGATCTCGCCGGTGTTTGTTGCGCCGGAGCATCAGGGCAAGGGCATTGCAACGGCGCTGATTCAAAAGAGCATGGAGGATCTCGCCAAGAAAGGCTGCACCTTCGGTTTGGAGGCGCAGGACGAAGGAAACGTGCGCTTTTATGAAAAGCTCGGTTTTCGCGTGATTCAGACCGCGGATTTTACGAAAGGAAACCTTCGCCATTATTACATGGTGAAAGAATAAAGGAGGATACGTATGAGGAAACAAATGAAAAAAAGTCTTTCGTTACTTTTGGCGCTGCTGATGCTGCTGTTGAGCTTCCCGGTGCTTGCGGCTGAAAACGAAAAGCCTGCGCCTGCGCTGACCTTTTTGCAAACAAAGGGCGAAGAGGTGATCAACGAAGCAGGAGAGCGTGTCATGCTGCGCGGAACGAACCTCGGCGGCTGGGGGATTATGGAGGACTGGTTTTGTCCCTATACCTCTCCGTCCGGCGAGGAAGTAATGTTTCAAAAGCTGGTGGAGCGTTTCGGACTTGAGAAGACCCACGCGCTCATGCAGCATTACCGCAGCAACTGGATCACAGAAAACGACTATCGCAACATCGCCGCGCTCGGCATGAATGTTGTGCGCCTGCCGATGTGGTACCGCAACTTCCAAAGCGACGACAACGGCACCTGGTACCGCGACAAGAAGGGGAACATCGACTTTCACGAGCTGGACGCACAGGTGGCGCTGTGCAAAAAATACGGGCTGTATCTGATCCTTGATCTGCATGGCTTGCCCGGATATCAGAACGATTACGACCACTGCGGAAAGTCAAAATCCATGTCTTTGTTCGACGATACTCCGCAAGGCGCGCGTTATCGCGAGGTGGTCAAGGACTTTTGGGTGACGGTTGCAAAACGCTATCGCAACGAGCCGACCGTTGCAATGTACGATCTCATGAACGAGCCGCTCGGTACAAATATCACCAGCGATCAATCATTCCGTCAGGTATTTTTTGATTTTTCCAACGAGCTTTATCGTGCCATCCGTGCTGTGGACAGCCGTCACATCATCTGCATGGAGGCCATCTGGGCGCCCGACGCGCTGCCTGCGCCGTCCGTTTACGGCTGGCAGAACGTTGTTTATCAGGAACACTGGTATGAAGTGATGAACCCGACAGTGCTGCGCAAGGCAAACGAGATCAAGCTTGCGCGCTATGACGTGCCGTTTTTGATCGGCGAGTTTTATCCGCGCGGCGTTACCACATTCGGCTATCTCTTCTCTGTTTTGAACCGCAGGGGACTGCACTGGACAACGTGGACCTACAAGGGCGCCGGCAACATGGCCGATCAGTCGCCATGGTTCCTGTACGGGTCTTCGTCGCTGCAAAAGGTGGATTTTGAAAACGACAGCTACGACGTGCTGATGGAAAAATTCGGCGCTGTTTTGCGCACTGACGGCGGTGCGTTCAAGCGCACGGCGTTTGCGGATTATGTGTCGCATTTCACGGACGGCGGCGTGGATCAGGCGTCTGTGTTCACGTTCGGTCTTGTGGAAACGCGCGGCACGTTTACTGAGCGGCGGATGCTTTTTTCCGACAAGATGCGTTCGATCTACACAACGCTCCTTGACTGGGTGCGAAAGCTGAAAACAGGCGATCTGCTGTAAAAAGGCATAAGAAAAACGCGGAGTTTTGACTCCGCGCTTTTTTTATGTGAAGCTTTATTTCTTTGCTGTGTTTTCCGCACCGCGGAAGACAACAAACTTTTGGAACAAAAACTCCGTGACCATGTTAACGACCATCGTGATGCCCAGAACAATGTATTCGATCGCGCCGAAGGAGGCGTATTTGGCGGTGAAAAAATTGCCGAGCCAGACGGAGATGGGCGTGAATACAAGGTAGTAGCCGAAAACCTTGAGCATGGCGATGGGAATGTTATTGGCGGCTTTGAAGGTAAATTTGCGGTTGAAGGTGAAGTTCCAAAGCACGGAGAGGATGAGCGCGATCAGATAGAGCGGGCCGTATTCGTTCTGCATGATCCGTGCAAAGGTTTCGTTATTGTTCATCGCGTTTTGAATGAACGGCAGCTTGATGAGCACCTCGTTCATCAGCGTAAAGGAGGCAACCTGAATCACACCGGCCGAAGCGGAAAACAGGGCGTACTTGATGAACTGAAAAAAGTTTTGCTTCGCTGTTGGCTTGGGTGGCTGTGTCTCGGCTTCCGTTTCGATTTTTTGTTGATCGTTCATGATGGGATGTTTTCTCCTTTTTGTTACTGAATCTTTGCTTTTCTGATTGGCGAGCTGGCATTCTTAATGGTTTCGCCGGCAGCGCCTGTTGCAACGGCGCGCACGATGAAATAATAGGTCTTGCCGCTTGTCAGTTTTTTGACATTGAGTCCCGTTTTCGTGGTGGTGCCGGCTTTCTTATATTTGCCGTTCTTGGTCTCGCATAGATAGACGATATAGCTCTTTGCGCCCGTGGTCTTGCTCCATGTCACCTTTGCGCTGCCTTTGCCGGCGGTGACCTTGACGCCGACGGTTTTGTGCATTAAAATCTTGAACCGCAGCGTCTTCGCACCGGCGTAGTTCCCGATAAAGCTGATCGTCACATAATAGGTGCCGGGCTTTTTGCGTCCGGAATCCCACGAGGTTGTAAAGTCCTTTTTATAAACGAGCTTGTTGCCCTTGGCGTCCCTGATCGTGATGGCCGGGGTTTTCTTTTTGCCGTCGCAGTAATATTTGGTTTTTTCAAGCGTAATGGAGGCAATCTTCGGAACGACGCTTTCGCTTTGCACAAGGCCGCAGTCTGCGCAGGCGACGACGATTTTGCCGTCTTTTTTGCGCGTGGCCTTGGTCACTTTGTTTTCAAAGCGGTGACCGCGCGCCGGAATGACGTGTGCGTCCTCCAGCACTTCGCCGCAGACCGAGCAGTAGGTGCGCACGGAAAGGCCGTCGGATGTGCAGGTCTCTTCAATCGCTTTTTCCACAACGATCACATGACCCAGCGCGTAATCAACGTCTTCGCGGTAGTATTGGCCGCATTTTTTGCAGGTGAACTGACGGTAGCCGTCGGAGATGCAGGTCTTGACCACAACAGTCTCCTCATAATCATGCGGCATCAGCGGCAGCTCCTTCTGCGCATAAATCACTTCACCGCAAACGGAGCAGTGGCTGCCCTGGGTTTTGCCGTTCACAATACAGGTGGAGGGGGAGGCGGGATCGATCACGGTTTTGTGGCCGAGCTTCGGGATGATCTGCTGCTTGGTCTCCACATAATTGCAGCGGGTGCAATGGCGTCCGGCGGTGTGACCGTCTTCGGTGCAGGTCGCTTCTTTGGCCGGCTCGTCGATCATGTCGTGCCCCAGCGCGGAAACGACGGTCGCTTCCTGAAACACCATGCCGCAGCGTTTGCACGCAATGCCTTCGCCGTTGCCGTTTTCGGTGCAGGTGGGCGCTTTGGCGGGCACGGTGACTCTTTCATGGCCGAGCGCGTCCACCTTGCGCGTTTCTTTTTCTTGGCAGGTCGCGCAGGTGCGCGTCTCTTCGCCGTCCTTGGTGCAGGTGGGTGCGGTCGTTTCTGCCCAGTTGCCGAATTTGTGCCCTGTCGCGGGAATGCTTACGGAGGAGTTCTCCTGTTTTTCACCGCAGTGGATACAGTGAAAGCTTTTGCTGCCGTTTTCCGTGCAGGTCGCCTGCTTGTCAACGGTATATTCCTTGCTGAATTCATGCGTGAGCGCGTTGACAGTTTCTCTGACCTTAACATGACAAATTGTGCATTCATGTTCATGGATGCCGGTTTTTCCACAGGTGGCAGGTTCAATGTCATACCACGGGCCAAACTCGTGTTGGCAATCATCCGCAGCACAAACGCTGAACGCGAAAACCATGCACAGCAGTGCAAAGAACGTGAAAAGCAGAGCAGTTTTTTTCATGGTCATCAACCTTTCGTTTTCGTGTATAAACTTCCCTTTCTATTGTATCACATATTTTTATGATTGCAAGATGAAGAAAGGAAAAAGTTTTTGTAAATTCCCGTGCGCCGGAGATTGAAAAAAGCCGAAAAAAACGATTGCATTTTTTTCCTTGCTGTGATAGAATGGAGCAATCATATGCGGTCAGTTCGAAACCTTCCTGACCTAAAATAAAACTAAAGGAGTAAGATGCATATGAAAGACAGAAAAAAAGTCCTGTTTGTTACGCAGGCCGCAGTGATTGCTGCGCTGTACGCCGCGCTGACAGCCGCTCAGCATTTTCTTGCCCCCGGAACCGCGTCCATGTCGGTCCAGTTCCGCGTGAGCGAGGCTATGACGCTTCTGGCAGTGCTCACCCCCGCCGCCATTCCCGGCTTGACGATCGGCTGCTTTGCCGCAAACTTCCTGTTTATGGACGCGCTGCCGCTGGATATGATCCTCGGCTCTGTCGCAACGCTGCTTGCCGCCATCGTGATGTATTTGCTCAGAAATGTGCGCGTGAAGACCTTGCCGCTGCTTGCGGCGCTGATGCCGGCGCTGTTTAACGGTATCATCATCGGCGCGGAGATCGAAATCTTTTTCATTGACGGCCCGTTCCATTTCGGTGATTTTTTGCTTCAGGGCGGCCTCGTTGCGCTCGGCGAGCTTGTGGTTTGCTGCACACTCGGCCTGCTGCTGTTCAAGGCGCTGGACCGTCCGCAGATTCGAAACTTTTTAAAATAAAAAAATGAAACAAGCGACCGCTTCCAAAACGGAAACGGTCGCTTGTTTTCTATCTGAATTATCCATGGAAATGTGGAAAAACGGATATTATTCGACAGCGTCTACAGTGCCGTGGTTGGAAAGGTCCACCTGAATGCCGACCATATCCGCCGGAACACGCACAGCGCTCTGCTGCTCAGGCGTGACAACGATCTTATACTGCGCACCCTTGCCGGGCAGACGGAAGGATTTGGAAAGCAGACCGGAGTAGGCGTTGCAGAAGAATTTTCCGGACAGCTTGTTTTGCAAAACCCAGCCTCTGTTTGTCTTTTTATAGGTCGTGACCTGAATTTTTTTGCTGTCGCCGCTTCCTTCCTTGCTGTAAAGATCTCTGCAGTACACGGGGATCGTGATTTTCAAAACCGTGTTGAAGAAGCCACCGGGCAGGTTGGAGTTCCATTTTTTGTTGGTGGTAACAAGAATGGTCTGGCCGCCCTTGACGCCGGTTGCGGTCTGTTTTGCGTTTGTGACGGTGGCTGCGGATGCGGACAGGACAAGTGCGGAAAAGACGGTGGCGATGACACACAGGATGGCGATGATGCGGTTGATTTTTTTCATTGTTGTTTGTCTCCCTTTCGCTTTCGTTTCGTTGCATATAGTATATGCAGTTTTTGCTTAAGATTCAATTTCACGAACAATTAAGAAAGCCTTAAGGGGGACTGAAGATTCAAGAAAGACTCATTCTTGCCGGGAATCCGGCATTGCAAAGGTGAGGACCGTTTTGAACAGATCGCCGTCCACATGCAGCTCAAAGGTGCCGTTTTGCGCTTCGGTGAAGCTTTTTGCAATGGAAAGCCCAAGCCCGTTGCCGCCGGAGGAGCGTGCTTTGTCGCCGCGTTTGAAGCGTTCCAAAAGCTGCTCGCTCGTCAGTGTGATTTCCTGCGCACTGGTGTTTTTGAACGAGATGACCGCGCGGCCGTTTTGTGTTTCAACGTCAACATAAACGCGCGAAGCGGGCATGGCGTATTTGCAGATGTTGTTGACAAGGTTCTGGAATACGCGCCAGAGCATCGAGCTGTCGCACAAAATCTGCACGCTGTTTTCCGGCAGATGCAGCGCAAGATCCAGTTCCTTTTCCGCAAACGCATAGGAGAATTCGTCCAGTAACTGCGAAAGGTACAAGCTGATGTCGAGCGTTTCAAAGTTTGCCTTGATCTGGCCGGTGGAAAGCTTGGAAACGTCGATCAGACTTTGCAGCAGATCGTTCAGCTTCTGCGATTGGTGGCCGATGACGCCGAGGTAGTTTTTCAGCTCCTCTTCGGTGCAGCCGCCGCTGCTGACGATATCGGCATAGTTGATGATGGATGTCAGCGGCGTTTTGATGTCGTGCGAAATATTTGCAATCAGCTCGTTGCGCATCTCCGCGCTGCGGTTTTTTTCTTCCATTGCGCGAATCATGTCGTCCTTGATGTTTTCAAAATCGTTGGAGATCGCGCGGAAGTCGCCGAAGAGCACAGCCGCCGCGCTGTCGCCTTCGTCGAGCTTGCCGTGCGCAAGATCCTGACTCTTTTTGCGCAGTTGGTGCACATTGACAATCATCATGAAGCTAAGCGCGCCCACGATGCAGACAAGCACAAGCTGAAAGACCGCAAAATAAGCGAATTTGAATTCCGAAAGCGGCTGGTTCTCATGCAGCTTATATTGGAACAGAAAGAACAGAGTGATGAACACTTCCAACAGCAGAATGAACACGATGGTGATGATGACCTTGCCGATGAACGGCGTTTTGAAATAGCCTTCGTTCGGCTTGCCGCGCTTTTTACGCACAAAGCAGATCAGCTTGAAGATCATCGTGTTGCGATAAACGTGGCCGTATTTGATGCGCGTTGCCAGCGAAATGCAAAACAGCAGCACGACCGACGCGAGGATGAGCGCAAGAATCAGGATCACGGCGTTCCAAAGCACAAGATCGTTTTGCTTGATGTCCGCCACCGAGGTCAGCACAATGAGCACCGTGACGAAGGCCACAATGGTGATCATGGCGAGGATCAGCAGATCGAACGGAATCTTGTCCACAAAACGCTCCGGCGTCGCGTTTTCGTTTTTCGGGTCCTTGCGGCTGATGCTGGACATGATCATGCCCAATACAATGATCGAGAACACGATGGCAAGCACAAGCACCACGAGAATGGGATAGCGGATCGCGACCGCCATGCCGATCAGATTGTTCGCCACGCGATAACTGTCGGAGGCGGGCAGTCCTTTTTTCAAACAAAAGCAGATCGTGCCGTGGCGGATGCTGCCCTGCGGGTCGCAGATGGTAAACGGGCGCAGATTGACATATTCCGCCTGCGTCTTCGGATCAAAGGAGCCGCCCTCCGGAATGTTGTCGAGAAGCCGCGTTCCGTTTTCGTCGTCCGCAAAAAAGACCACGTTCGAAGCGTTTTCCTGATAAAGCCGCTGCAGCTCGGAGGTGTCCGCGCCGGAATAATGCAAATAGATGTAGTGCTCGATCGTGTCGAATTCGTCGCTCGTTTTGATGCGGAACGTCTCCTGCCGCGCATAGACGCCGGGGTCCGTTCCGTAAAAGCGGTAATCCACCATGCAGTCTGTGGCAAGAAAGAGCGCCACGACCAGCTCCGCCAGCAACAGATAGACAAAAACGGCCGTGATCTTGTCGGAAAGATTTTTGAGCGTCAGTTTCATATCAGTCCATTTTCTCCATTTTGTAGCCGTAACCGAAGACGGAGATCAGATAGCGCGGCTGCGCGGGATAGATCTCGATCTTTTCGCGGATGTGGCGGATGTGGACAAGCACGGTGTTTTCCGCGCCGAGCGGATCGCTGTTCCAAACGCGCTTGTAGATTTCCTTGAGCGAAAAGACCGTGCCGGCGTTGCCGACGAACAGCTTTAATATGGAAAACTCCGTCGGGGTGAGGTTGACCGGCTTTCCGTCCACCGTGACGCGCTTTTCCTCGTCGTCAATGACGATGGGACCGTTTTGCAAAAGGTTCGCCTTTTTCTGCTGCGATTGACGCTCGCTTCGCCAAAGGCCGCGCTTGAGCTGATATTCCACCCGCGCCGCGACCTCGATCTTGTTGAACGGCTTTGTGATGTAATCGTCCACACCGAGCTGGAACGCCAACCGCTTGTCCTCCGCTTCGCTTTGCGCCGTGAGCAAAATCACCGGCACCTCGGAGGTCTTGCGAATTTCGCAAAGCGTTTCAATGCCGTCCATCTCCGGCATCATCACGTCCATGAGCACAAGGTCGATGTCGTTTTGCTTCAGCAGCTCGAGCGCTTCTTTGCCGTTGTAGGCTTCCAGAATGTCATAGTCCTTGTTGTCGGCGTGCAGATAAATTCGCAGCGCGCGCACAATGTCTTTTTCGTCGTCGCAAATCAAGATTCGATACATACGTTTCGTCCTTTCCTTTCGGGGTAAAATCAAGAATTACCTTTTCATTATATAGAAACGCCTGCGCATTTGCAATCGATTTAATAAAAAAAGCGTCCCGATCTTAAGGAAATCTTAAGGTCGGAACGCATCCGAATGTTACGCAATGCGGTGTCCGTCTTTGAGCTCAACGCTCATGTTGCCCATAAACGGCAGCGTGATTTTTCCCGTCATTTTGTCGCCGTCAAAGGTCGCCTGCACTTCAAAGATTTTTCCGGGAAATGCGCTCGCTTCGCCTTTTCCGTAAAGGGTATTGCCCTCTTCACGGATGTCAAAATAACGGATCTGAACGTCTTTGAATTTTTCGGGCGGATGAAAGCGGAATTCATATGCTCCGTTGTTGTCAAGAATCTCCACCGTGCCCTCCATTTTCAAAAACATGGTGCTGACTTTTGCTTTCCATGTGCCGATACCGATCATCGTGCGTCTTCCTTTCGTTTTTTTACAGTATATGCAATGCGGAGTCTTCCCATTCCCTGTCCGGGTCTGCATTCGGCATATTTCCGGCATCGGAAAACCTCCGTATTGTTTGGTGCAATCATGATACCGCATCCATGAAAAAAAGTCAACCTCAATTTTACCCGTGCTCTTGTAAAACGCGGTTTCATCTGCTAAAATACTTTCAGGGACAAGGAGGATGACTTATGAAGGAACCCATCACCGGCGTACAGCTTTATACACTTCGTGATTTTACACAGACCGAGCCCGAACTGGACGCAACGCTGGCGCGGCTTTCCGCCTGGGGCGTGCACGATGTGCAGTTTTCCGCCATCGGTGCACAGATCACACCGCAGCAGCAAAAGGCGCTGCTGGAAAAGCACAATATGCGTGTTTGCATCACACACCAGAGCTACGAGCGGCTGTGTAATGCCTTGCCGGAGGTGATCGAAGCGCACAAGATCATCGGCTGCGACAGCATCGGACTCGGCTGGACGCCGGAGGAGTGCAGAACAAGTCTTGCTGTGGCGCGGGACTATGTGAAGAAGCTCGGCAAGATTGCTGAAACGCTGCATGAAAACGGCCTGCGTTTTTCATATCACAACCACGATTTTGAATTCACGCCTCTTTCCGGAGGAAACGAGACACTGATGGATCTGTTCTTGAATGAAACGGACCCGCAGACGTTCTCCTTCATCCCCGATGTGGCGTGGATCCAGGTGGCGGGTCTTGACCCGGCGCAGTTTTTACGCAAACTTTCCGGCCGTGTGAAAGTTGTGCATTTCAAGGATTATGTGCCGAAGGCGGACGGACGTCCGCAGTTCGTTTCGCTCGGGCGGGGCGTTGTGAATCTTTCCGCGTGCTTCGATGCTTGCCGCGCACTGGAGTTCCCTTATGTGATGTATGAGCAGGATGACGGCTGGACGAACGGCGACCCGTTTGAAGCGGCCGAGGAATCGCTGGCTTTTTTGGAAACGCTGCATCAAAAATAACCGTCGCTTGTTGTTTGCGATTCATTGACAAATGGCGACGCATCCCTTATAATGAAGAAAAGAAAGTGAGCAGGGGAGGAATTTTGCTTGAAAAGAGTTCTTTGTTTGATCCTTTGCGCCGCAATGCTGCTGCCGGGCGTGTCGATTGCCGGCGCAGGCGCTGCGGCAGAGACCCGGACCGCAGCAGCACAGCCGCAGCCGGCAAAAGGGGAGCGGCCGTATCCGTTTTTGCTCATTCGCGGTATGCTCTTCAACGGTCTGACCTATAAAGCCGGCACCGACGAGGAGCGCAACGCATTCGGCGGCATCCAGGTGCCCGCGATGCTCCAAGCGATCGGAAAAGCGATCGGCGGCGCACTGTTGAAACGTGATATGAACGTGTTCACGGATACGCTTGTAGATTATGCGCGCGATCTGATGGGTCTGATGGCGTGCGATAAAAACGGCGAGCCGAAGTATGACACAACGGTGAAAACCTATGACCACGCGCTGTCCTGTTATCCGGAGCTGCTCGCGGAGATTGACGGATATGACGAGCGCGAATATGGGATCCTCAAGCGCGCCGTGGAGGAATACGGCGCGGAAAACGTCTATTATTACAACTATGACTGGCGGCTGGATCCTTTTGTGCACGCGCAGAAAATTGCCGCGCTGATCGACACGGCGCTGCGCGAAACGGGCAAAACGAAGATCGATCTTGCCTGCGCAAGCATGGGCGGCATTCTGACGATCGCTTATCTGACCAAATACGGCGCGGACAAGCTTCACCGTGTGCTGTTCCTTTCTTCGACCTTCTGCGGCACTTATGTCACAGGCGACGTGCTGCGCGGCGAGGTGCGTTTTACGGGTGAAACCGTATACAACTTCCTTTCCGCGATGACAGCGGAAAACCGCAGCGTTGCGGTGCTGCTGCGCTCTTTGCATACCATGGGTGTGTTCCGTCTGATCGACGCGCTGGCCTCTTTCCTTGTGCCGCGCATCAAAGACCGCGTTTATGACACCTTCATGCGCGACACTTTCGCCACCATGCCGGTGATCTGGGCGCTTGTGCAGCCCTCGGTGTATGACGCGTGCGTGGCGTATATGTTCGGCGGAAAAGAAGCCGAATACGCGCGGATCATCGAGCTTTCAAAGCAGTATCAGGAAATGATCGCCGCGCGCAATAAAATGCTGCGCAAAATGGCAAAAAAAGGGCTTGAGATCTGCGTGGTCGCAAACTACGATCTGCCGGTCGTGCCCGCCTATGCACACAGCGACGCGTCGGGCGACACTGTTTTGGAAAGCCGCTGGATGCTCGGCGGCGCAACGGTAGCGCCGTTTGGAAAAACACTGCCGGATTCCTACCGCCCGGCGAATCCCGTCCGCCTTTCCGCAGATAGAATGGTCGATCTTTCCAAGGTGCTCTTTCCCGAAAGCACCTGGGCAATTAAAGGCGCACCGCACGTTGCGTGCGATTACGGCTCCGATTACAACGAGTTTGTGTTCTGGCTGCTGCGCAAAGCCACACAGCCGACCGTGGACGATTCCGCGCAATATCCGCAATTCATGCGTTCCTCCAACCGGCAGGAACTGATCCCCTTGAAATAATCTTAGAAAGAAGGATTGTTTATGAAAAGAACCATCGCTTTACTGCTCAGCGTGCTGCTGCTTTGCTTCTCGCTGCTGCCGGTCAGCGCCGCCACCTCGGAAGACGCCGCCGCGCTGCAGGCAAAATTCCTTGACGGCGTGAGCACAGACGGCACGGACTATGTCTACTATTCTCCGACAAAGGGTCCGCTTGACGCAAAACGCTATCCGCTGATCGTCTTTTTCCACGGAGAAGACGTCGGCTTGAGCAAGCGTTCCCAGATTGACAAAAACGGCTTCATCAACTACGCGAGCGACGCGTATCAGGCGCGGTTTCAGGGCGGCGGGGGATGCTTCCTGTTTGCGCCGCGCGGAAAAAACGGCGGTTGGCTCAACACGCAGGTGACGGATGTCAAGGCGAACATCGACCAGTTTATCCGTACGCATCAGTCGAATATCGATACCACGCGCATTTATATGATCGGCTATTCCAGAGGCGCGGACTTCCTGTGGAAGATGCTCGACGGCTATCCGAACTTCTTTGCGGGTGCAATTCCCGCTGCGGCGATCGTTCAGCCGGATGCAAGTGTGACGGGAAAGCTGCAGAACACGGCAGTCTGGATCTTTTCCAGCGATAACGACACCTATTACAGCGCGAACACGCTCAACGCGCGCGAGGTGTTCAAAAACATGAAAAAGGCGACGTACAACCTTGAGTCCGTGCGTCTGACTGCGTTCAGCAATGTGCTGCTGCCGAACGGGGAGTTCATTCCGGGCACCGGGTTCGCGTTTTTGCCGGATACCCACAGCGTCTGGTACGCGGTGACGAACGATATGCATCTGAACGACGGCTCGCCTTACCCCTCCAACACCACGGTTGACGGCATGGATCACTACATCGACATCGGCTATTCGACCGGCGTGATCGACTGGCTGTCGCAGCAGACGATCGAAGGTGCAAAGAGCTATGATATTCCCGACGAAGTGCGCGTTCCGTTCCGCTTTTTGGAATTCCTGCTGAATTTCCTGCGCAACCTGTTCAGCCGCTTTTTCGGCGCCGCAGCGTTGATTGAGGATTAAACCGCAACGGATTTACCGCCTGCAGAAAAGTGCTTTCTGCAGGCCCTTTTCTATCACCGTGCGGTTTGTGCGGCAGCCGGCGGGGGCGTCCGGCGCGGCGAAGCCGCGCCGCAAGGGGCAAAAGCAGAACGTGGCGTTTTTTGCACGCAAATTACAAAAGCACCGGATCCTATATTGTGCTCGTGACTGTGCCCCTGTGCCGCGCTATGCGCGGCAGACGCCCCCGCCGGCTGCCGCTTTTTTAACCGCAAAAACACGGGGCTGTTGCATTTAGATGAAAACGGCGTTTTCTTCGACCGAAGGCTGTACAAAAGTACGCCGAGGGAGAAAAAACGACGAGTCAAAGCTTTTAAACTATTCTATTTTGCAAAAAAAAGCGTGCTTGTACCACAAAACCGTTTGGGATACAAGCACTTTTTATGATTCGCTTTGACGCTTTTCGCTAAATGCGACAGCCCCGGGGCACGTTGCTTTCGGTTTTCAGCTTTCCAGCGCAATGCGCGCATAGCGATAGCTGTCGTAATGGATGCCCTGTGAGGAGCGGTGCACGCTGAGCACCAGCCCGATGGCGAGATACAGGCAAATGACGGACGAACCGCCCGCGCTGAGGAAGGGCAGGGTGATGCCGATGACCGGCAGCAAAGAGATGCACATGCCGACATTGACGATCACCTGGCTCATGATCATGAACATCACGCCGTAGCAAAGCAGACACGCGGCAAAATTGTTGGAACGCTTGCCGACCTGCACAATGCGGATGGCAAGCAGCACAAACAGCGTAAGCAGCAGCACTGCGCCGATAAAACCGAATTCCTCACCGACGGCAGAAAAAATCATGTCGTTCTGGCTCTCCGGCACAGAACCACTCTGGGTAAAATCGCCCTTGAGATAGCCAGTGCCGAAAAAGCCGCCGTTTTTCATTGCGTTCAGAGCCTGCCGTTGGTGATACATCTCTTTGGGATAATCGTCCGGGTGAAAGAGCGCCAGAATTCGGTTGCGCTGAATGTTGTCGAACACCTTATACCAAACAATCGGCGCGGCGGCGCCGACGGCCAGCAGGCCGGCGGGGAAATAGACCCAATGCACACCGGAAACAAACATCATGCCGAGGAACATCAGCGCAAAAATCAGCGCGGAGCCCATGTCGCCGGTGATGACAACCAAACCGATGGGGATGGCTGCGTGCAGACAAAGGAGCAAGACGTTGAGCAAGCTGCCGAGATCGTTGTGCGTTTTGCTCAGATGATAGGAAAATGTGATGATGAAGCCGATTTTCAAAATCTCCGACGGCTGCAAGTAGAGGGAGCTTGTAATTTTCAGCCAGGAACGCGCATCGGGGCGTGCGTCCGGCGCAACACCGAGCGGCGTGAGCAGCAGCAGCATCAAAAACACCGATCCGAGCGCAATGAGCGGCCAAAGCTTGAAAATCAGGTCATAGTCGATGAAGGAGATGACCATGGCGATCACCAGACCGAGCAGCATGGCGCCGATCATGACGATGGCGTCGCGCGAAAGGAACTGTCCGTCTTCCAGCGTGCGATGCGATGCTGAGGCGACCATCAGCACGCCGAAAACCGACAGGGAAAAGCAAAGCAGCAATAACAGCTTGTCTGTTTCTTTCCATGCTTTTTTTATGAACGAAAACAAACGATCACATCCTGCGTTTGATAGTTTTTTCTTATCATACCGCATTTTCGAAAAGATTGCAAGTGATTGCGGGAGAAAGTGTTGCTCTTTGCGCCATTTTGTGATACAATAAACAAAACGTGAAAAACCGCAAGGGGGGAGACGCCGCGTGAAAACGCTTGTGACAAACAGTGTGACAGAAACCGAGCAGGCAGCCGCCGCGTTTGCAAAAACGCTGCACGCACCCGCTGTCGTCGCGTATTTCGGCGGCCTCGGCATGGGAAAGACCGCATTCACGCGCGGCCTTGCAAAAGGGCTCGGCATCGACGCCGAGGTCAGCTCGCCCACGTTTGCCCTTGTGCACGCCTACGAAGGCAAAAATGTGACGCTGTACCACTACGATATGTACCGCGTGGAAACGTGGGAGGATCTGGAAACAACCGGCTTTTTCGATGACTTTGCGCGCGGCGGCATTCTCGCTGTGGAATGGAGCGAAAACATTGAAAACGCCTTGCCGGAGGGCACGATCCGCGTGACGATCGCTCCGGGCGAAACAGACACGCAGCGGATCATCACCATTGAAAACGGAGACAATGAAGCATGAAACTTTTAGCCATCGAAACCAGCGCGGTCAGCGCGAGCGTTGCCATTGTGGAGGACGACCGTGTGCGCTCGCTGTGTTCGGTCAACGCGGGACTGACCCATTCGCGCACGCTGCTGCCGATGATCGACGCGGCGCTGCAAAACAGCGAGACTGCCCTGTGCGATATTGACTGTTTTGCCTGTGCGGTCGGCCCCGGCTCATTTACCGGCATCCGCATCGGCATTGCCGCCGTCAAGGGATTGTGCGACGGCACCGGGAAAAAAGCCTTTCCCGTGTCCACGCTCGAAGGGCTGGCGTTCAATCTGCTCGGGCAGGACGTGCTTGCCTGCGCCGTGATGGATGCGCGCTGCCGACAGGTCTATTGTGCGCTGTTCGACGTGCACGGGAACGACGTGACCCGTTTGACCGACGACGCCGCGCTGAAGCTCGACGACCTCGGGACGCTGCTGAAAACCTATGAAGGGCGCAAGATCGTCTTTGTCGGCGACGGCGCAGAACTTTGCGAAGCCGCGCTCGGCTATCCGGCGGCGCCGCCGCTCACGCGCTTTCAAAGCGCCGCGTCGGTCGCGTTTGCCGCGCTGAAACACGCCGATGAAACGCCGTCGCTCGACGCGCAGGCGCTTTTGCCGGTCTATCTGCGTTTGCCGCAGGCGGAACGGGAGCTGCGGGCAAAAACAATGCGTAATTCGTAATGCGTAATGCGTAATTGGGGCAAGACTTTCACGCGCTTGCCGCAATTGTCGAAAAGCATAAAAATAAAGGAACCAATGGTAAAGGAGAATGCAATATGATCGCACTCGGCGCAGATCACGGGGGCTTTGCCCTCAAGGAAGAAATCAAAAAACACCTCGATGACATCGGCGTAGCCTACAAGGATTTCGGCACCTATACGCCCGATTCTATCGACTACGCAAAAATTGCCTACAAAACCTGTCAGGCGGTCGTCAGCGGCGAATGCGAAAAGGCGATTCTCTGCTGCGGCACCGGCATCGGCATTTCCATGGCGGCGAACAAGGTCAAGGGCATCCGTGCGGCCTGCTGCTCGGATTATTTCAGCGCGAAGTTCACCCGCCTGCACAACGACGCAAACGCCCTTTGCTTGGGCGGCCGCGTGCTCGGCGCAGGGCTTGCGATTGAAATGGTCGATGTGTTTTTGAACACGGAATTTGAAGGCGGACGTCACCAGCGCCGCGTGGATCAGATCACGGCGATTGAAAACGGGACGTTTGAGGCTGAGCAGTAAGCAGGGGACAGAGAACAGAAATACGCATAGAATAACAGCCGCTCCGAAATGATCGGGGCGGCTGTGGTTTCTTAATTTATCCAAACATATGCAGAATACGATCGAAAAAGTCTTTGATGATTTTAAGAATACGTTCAAAGAAATTCAGGTTTTCTTCTTCCGGCTCCGGCTTAGGCTCTGGCGTCGGGTTTACTGTTAAGTTGCAACGGTCACATTTGCCGTCTGTGTTCTTGTCAACATGGCCGAGTTCATCAATATATTCGCCTTCCTTGATAAGTTGTTTGCAGACCGTGCAGTAATAATCGCCGGTATAACCTGCCATGATGCAAGTTGGTTCTTGTGCATTTCGCAGTTCGGTTTGATGTGCTGCAAGCGGGCGCTCATTATGGCCGCTGATGTACTTTTTGCAGTCGTTGCAGTACACGCCGGCAGTATAACCCTTTGCGGTGCAGGTGGACGCAGTTGCTGCAACATTTTTCGTGTTGACGTGGTTGCTGTTGTCAACAGGGATAACTTCCGTATAGGTTTCGCCGCAGGAGCAAGTGAAGGTCCGAACGCCGGTTTCGGTACAGGTTGCAGCTTGGGTTACAGTTGAGGTGTAGCTGTGTGTATGATCTTCGATCGGAAGATAATGCCATTGAGCGTCAAGAAGCGCTCCGTTTTCGTTGCCGATGATGATTTCGGCTTTGTCAGCTTCGTTTCCGTAGTAGTAAACATGCGCAATCGCGTTTCCGTTGCCGGACTGCCAGTAAAAAGCACCGACGCCGACGGATTCCAGCGAATGCGGAAGGGTCACGGAATTCAGGTTGCAAGAGGAAAATGCATAAGTGCCAATGGTTTCCAGATTTTCCTTTAAAATAATGCTTGTCAATGGACAACTGTAAAACGCATAGCTTCCAATGCTGACAATACTTTTGCCGAATGTGACATTAGTCAAGTTAGTACAATTGCTAAACGCTTCTTGGCTGATGCTTTGCACACCATCACCGATAATAACATTTGTCAATGAGTAGCAACCATTAAAAGCTGCAACACCAATGGATTGGACATTGTCCGGTATTTCAATTCTATTCAGAACACTGCAGCTAGAAAAAGCAACAGTGCCAATGGATTTTAAACTGTTTCCGAGCTTGACAGAGACAAGACCTGTGCAATCTCTAAACGCAGCTTCACCGATAATTTCAACGCTGTTCGGAATTTCAATTTTAGTAAAGACGTTGCATTCATAGAAAGCATAAGTACCGATTCTTGTAATCCCATCTTCGAGAACAATTTTGGTGATTTCCCAACTGTGATTGTACCATGGAGCTGAACGATAACTGTAATCATTCATTGCTCCGTTGCCGCTGATAGTTAGAGTTTTTGTTGCGTCGTTGTACATCCACGTCAGTCCGCTGCCGCAGGAGCCGGTTTCATTCGCGGCAAAGCCGACAAACGAAACGCTCAGTGTCAGCAATAAGAGAAGTACTGCGAGCGTTGATGCGAGAATTCTTCTGGTTTTCTTTTTGGTCATGATAATACCTCCTTTATTCCTCAAACTATAGTTTGAGTTCATATGGTATTATAATGTATTGAAAACGATTTGTCAAGGCAATATGATGAATTTGGTGATTAAAATGTTTGATAACTATAGTTTGGGAAATCGTGTAACTGCGCTGCGGCAAATGGCTGGCTTTTCTCAAGAAAAATTAGCGGAGTTGGCGGAGCTGTCTACGGAATATGTCAGCCAAATTGAACGCGGTATGAAAAGCCCGACGGTGCGGTCAATCCAAAAGATATGCAATGCAGTTGGTGTAGAGCTGTCAGATTTTTTTGCTGAGAGTTTCGAACATTCTGATATTTTGGACGCGCAGATTAAAGCTAAATTGAAATCAAAAACGAGTGCAGAAAAAGCGATCATATTAAAACAGATTGAATTGTTTGAACAATATAAGAGCATAGAATAAAACAGTGCAATTTTATCTTGACAAACTCCACCCTTCGTGCTACAATATTTCTCGAAATCCGAATCCCAAAAGGCTATGACAAAGAGCGCACTGTTCTTCCGTCGCTTTCAGAGAGACACATCCCGGCTGCAAATGTGTCAGCGACCGAGCAGGCGTACCGCTTTTGAGCTGCCCCCGAAAGGGTGTGCCGTTTGCCGCGTTAAGGCGAAATGAGTGCCGCGTGCGCGCGGAATCCGGGTGGAACCGTGGAGCTTTTCGCTTCATCCCAGAACAGTCAGACTGTGTGGGATGAGGCGTTTCTTATTTTATCTGTTAAAGGAGCAGAACAACATGGACAAAGAATTTTTCCTCGCAAACTATCGTCATTCCATGGCGCACGTGCTCGCCAAAGCGGTTGTGGAGCTTTGGGGCAAAGACGTGCAGTATGCCATCGGTCCCCAGGTGGACGACGGCTTTTACTATGACTTCAAGCTGGACCACAACATCAGCAAGGACGATTACGCCGCCATCGAAAACAAGATGCACGAAATCCTCAAGCGCAAGGAAACCTGGACGCGCAAAGAGGTCTCCCGCAGCGAAGCGCTGGAACTGTTCAAGAATCAGAAGTATAAGGTTGAAATCATTCAGGACTTGCCCGAGGATGCGACGATTTCCATCTATTACACCGGCGACGATTTTGTGGACCTTTGCCGCGGCCCGCATATCGAAAACTCGCAGGAGCTGCTCTCCGTGGCGTTCCAGATCAAGTTCGTCTCCGGCTCCTATTGGCGCGGCGACGAGCACAACGACCAGCTTCAGCGCGTGTATGTGTATGCCTTCCCCGACAAAAAGCAGCTCAAGGAGCACCTCGACATGATCAAGGAGGCCATGGAGCGCGACCATAAAAAGTTGGGCGCCGAGCTGGAGCTGTTCATGTTCCATGAAACCGCGCCGGGTATGCCGTACTGGCTGCCGAAGGGCTGGAATATGTTCAACGCGCTGCTTTCCTATTGGCGCGGCGAGCATCTGCCGCACGGCTATCAGGAAATTTCCGCGCCCGTGCTCAACGAAAAGCAGCTTTGGGTCACGTCCGGCCACTGGGCGCATTATCAAAACGGCATGTTCATCGCTCCCGTGGACGAGAACACGACCTACGCCATCAAGCCGATGAACTGCCCGAACTCCATCAACGTCTTCCGCAGCCGCGGCCGCAGCTACCGCGAGCTTCCGCTGCGCTATTCACAGGTGGACGTCATTCACCGCCGCGAAAAATCCGGCGAGCTGAACGGCCTGTTCCGTGTGCAGGAATTCCATCAGGACGACGCGCACATCTTCCTTGCGGAAGAGCAGATCGAAGAAGAGATCGCCGACATCATGGATATCGCAAAGTCCATCTATGCTACTTTCGGTCTGACTTATACCGCAGAGCTTTCCACGCGCCCGGATGATTTCATGGGCGATATCGCGCTTTGGGACAAGGCGGAAGCTTCGCTGAAAAAGATTCTCGACAACAAATTCGGTGAGGACGGCTATGAGATCAATGAGGGCGATGGCGCTTTCTACGGTCCCAAGATCGACCTCGGCATGCGCGACTGTCTCGGCAGACAGTGGCAGATGGGCACCATCCAGCTCGACTTCCAGCTTCCGCTGAACTTCGATTTGAAATATGTTGCTCCCGACGGCTCGTTCAAGCAGCCCGTCATGATCCACCGTGCAATTTTCGGCTCGTTTGAACGCTTCATCGGCATTCTGATTGAGCATTTCAAGGGTCAGTTCCCGTTCTGGCTTTCGCCGGTGCAGGTCGCCATTGTGCCGATTCGCCCCGAGCATAACGATTACGCGAAGAAGCTTGCCGACCAAATGCTGGAAAACAGCATCCGCTTTGAGGTGGATTACAGCGACCAGAACATGAAGAATAAAATCAAAAAGTTCAAGCTGGAGCGCGTTCCGTATGTGCTGGTTGTCGGCGACAAGGAAGCCGAAAACAGCACCGTTGCGGTCAATATCCGCGGCGTGAAGGACAATGCGTTCGGCGTGCCTGCCGAAGCGTTTTTGGACGCTGTGCTGAAAATGAACAAGACGCACTGCCTTGCGCTGAAAACGGAGTTCTGATCCAAACGAACAAAGCGAACGCTGCCCTCGAACACATCGGGGGCAGCGTTTTTGCGTGCCGGCGGCGAGACGCATCGCGTTGCGCGATGCAAAAGGAGCGCAAAAGGGTCGCTTTGGAAGGAGCCGAAGTGCTGTGCGCTCCTTTTTACGCGCAGCGTTGCTGCGCGGTCTCGCCGCCGAAAACGCCAACGGACCGCCGCGCAAGCAGCAGTCCGTTGAGTTACCCACTGATGAACTCGGATGTGCAAATCTTAGCCAATAGCTAACAACTATCAACTTGCCCCCCCTTTTTTCTTTCCCAAAAAAGTAAGACCCGCCGAGGCTTTTGCCACAGCGGGTTTTGATTCGCTAACAGCTAACAGCTACCAGCTACCGACTAACGACTAACAACTACCGACTTATTCCTTATATCCGAAATAGATGTTTTCGTCGTACACATTGTTCTCGTCCGGGCTGTGGTGTGCATACCAAACCTGGGCAAAGAAGGGGTTGACCTTGGCTTCTGCGTCATAGTTCCACGGCATCGGCAGACATTCCGGACACCAGTGGCCGCCCTTGAGCACGAGGTTTTGCGACATTTCAAATTCATGGCCGCAGGCGCATTTCCATTTGATCGGCGTGTAGATATCCTTCGGCGCTTTCTTTTCCAAGCATTCGCCGCCGCGGAACGCAGCCGCTTTTTTGAGGTCGGCCAGTGTCAGCTCTTCAAACGGCTTGCTTTCGTCATAGCCGTGGTCAAGCAGATTCACGGGGTTTTCCTTGTCGGGAATTTCCACCTTGAAATCCTTCCATGTGCCGATCTTTTTATACGCCTCCATGGAGCCGTAATAGGCGGTGATGCGCTCGCGGATGCCGTTGTCAATCCACGACTGGGTGCCGTAAAGGCTGGTTTGCGCAATGGGCGCCATCATGAATTTTTTCACCAGCGACAGCGGCGCAAGGCCGGAAAGCTTGTAATAAAACGGCGCTTTTTTTGCAACGCCCTTGAAGTATTCCTTCACGGGGATGTTGGCGCGGAAATGCAGAATGTTTTCCAGCTCGTCCGCGTCGGTGTACCATTGGCCGTGGAAGTTTTGCAGCGTGAACCAGTTCGGGTCAAACAGCTTTTTCACAACGTCCTTGCCGCGCATACCGATGGCGTTGAGCAGCAGCTCTTCGAATTCATAGTTGGTCAAGCGGTAATCGTGACCGGAGGAGATGTTGTAGAATTTACGCCAGAACGTTTCGGGCACACGCTCGTTGCAAACCTTTGCGCAAAGGCGGCCGGAATCCTCTACGGTTGCCCATTCCAGCATGCCGTTGATGGGCACATGATACATGATAGGCTCCATGTTGTAGATGATGTTGGCGTAAAGAATGCCCGTTTGACGCAGCGAAACCCAGTATTTCAGCCCCGAATCGGCGAGCAGGCGCTCGGCAATGGTTTTGCTGATGGCGTAATGGTCATAAACGCTGATCTGAATCGGGTCGCCGCATCTGCCCCAGTGCACGGGCGCGTTGCGGTCGCCGGTTTCGGCAACGGTGCCGATGTAAACGACCTTGACACTGTCGGGGTCGCTTTGCGCTTTGACCGCTTTGATGATGTTCTGCATCGCGGTTACGTTTGTGAACAGCGTCTTTTTCGGGAAATAGTCCGCAGCGGGGGAAACAAGGCCGCCGACATGCAGCACATAGTCCGCGCCGGTGATGCAGGTCAGCACATCCTCATAAACCGTCAGATCGCCCCAAACGAGGGTCACGTCGGGGTCGTTCGCATAGGCGGCGAACTTGTCGTGGTTCTTTTTGCTGTCACGGTTGAGCAGCACGATATGATACATATGCTTTCTTGCATAAAGCTCCCGGAACGCGGCAAAGCCCATGTTGCCGGAAGAACCGGTCAAAAACACTGTTTTTTTCATTTAAAAATCACCAATCCTTTCTATTGATTGGTTCCAGTATAGCGGATTTTCGGCGGCTGTTTGTGAACGAACTTTTAATTTTTCGGTCATCATTTTGTCAAAATCGGATTTGAAAAGTTTTCTTTGAAAACTTCACTAAAATTTATTGATTTTTTTGGTGCTTTCGCATATAATAAAAATGAGCGGAAAGAGCTCGAATTTTATCGAAGAGTGAAGGAAACAACAATGGCAACGATTGATGTTGAAACGGTTGGAACCACGCGCAGCCAGATCTTCAAAAAGAGCATCCAGTTGGCGCTGATCTTTCTTGCGGTGTTCTCCGTGAGCTGTCTGATCTCCTTTGCGGGCGGGCGCTATCGCCTTGCAAAGCAGAACCCCAAACAGCAGGTCAGTGTGACGGACGAAGCGGTGACGCCGGAAAAAGAAGCGACGTCTGCGGCGCAAGAAGGCGAAACGCCGCCCGCGTCCCAGCCTTATGATCCGGAAAAGGTCATTTATCTGACCTTTGACGACGGCCCGTGGAAATATACGGAGCAGTTGCTCGACCTTTTGAAAAAATACGACGCAAAGGTGACGTTTTTCACAACGAGCACCTATCCGGAATATGCAAAGCTGATGAAACGCGAGGCTGAGGAAGGGCACACGGTCGCGGTGCATTCCTATTCCCACGATTACAAGAAGATTTACGCGAGCTCCAGCGCGTACTGGAGTGATTTTGAAGCCCAGCAAAAGGTCATTGAGGAACAGACCGGCAATAAAACAACGCTGTTCCGTTTTCCGGGCGGCTCCTCCAACGGTGTGAGCAAATTCAACCCGGGGATCATGACCACGCTTACCCAGCAGTCCAAGGCCAAGGGGCTGACTTATTTTGACTGGAACGTCGCAAGTGCGGACGCGGGCGCAACGACCGAAGCGAGCGTTGTGCTGCAAAACTGCAAAACCGGCGTACAGAATATCAAAGATCCGGTGATCCTCTGCCACGATGTCAAGGATTATACAGTCAAGGCGATGGAGACGTTTATACCATGGGCAATCGAAAACGGCTACACCTTCCTGCCGCTGACGCCGGACAGTCCGAACGCACACCATCAAGTCAACAACTGAGGAGGTCATTTTTATGCGCTATGAAATCAAAGGAAACAATCTGCCCGTATTGATCTGTCAACTGGAAAAAGGCGAAAGCATGCTTTGCGAAAGCGGCGCCATGTCCTGGATGGACGAAGGGATCGAAATGGAAACCAAAGGCGGCGGCATCGGCAAAATGTTCGGCCGTATGTTCACGAACGAAAAGATGTTCCAAAACCGCTATGTGGCGAACAACGCAGGCGAAATTGCGTTTGCGTCCTCGTTCCCGGGTTCGATTCTGCCCGTGCGCATCACGCCCGATAAGCCGATCATTGTGCAGAAAAGCGCCTTCCTTGCCAGCAGCGGCAATGTGGAGCTTTCCGTACATTTTCAGAAAAAGGTCGGCAGCGGTCTGTTCGGCGGCGAAGGCTTTATGATGCAGCGCTTGAGCGGCGACGGCATTGCGTTTTTGGAAATTGACGGCAGCTCGATCGAATACGATCTTTCCGCCGGCGAAAGAAAGGTGCTCAGCACCGGCTATCTTGCCGTGATGGACGCAACGTGCAGCATCGACGTGCAAACGGTCAAGGGCGTCAAAAATGTCCTGTTCGGCGGCGAAGGTCTGTTTAACACCGTCATTTCCGGCCCGGGTCATGTGGTGCTGCAGACCATGCCGATCATGAAGACAGCTTCGAGCCTGTATGCCTATATGCCGCATCCGTCAGGCAACTGATTGTTTTCCTGAAAGGGTTAAAATGAAACATAGAAACGCACGCGTGCTCTCGCTGCTGCTTGCAGTGGTTTGCCTTTGCGGTCTTTTCACCGGCTGCACGGCAAAGCCGCAGGAAGCGAACGAAGAGGCAAAGTATGATTATCTTGTGCTGGTCAACAAACAAAGCAAGCTTCCCGATGACTGGGAGAGCGTTGTGGTGTTGGAAGACGCGCAGAACACATTGCCCGAAGACATTGCGCTGAACGAAGACAACGATTACCTTGCCACCGACGTGTTCAAGGTGGAAACAAAAGCGCTGGAAGCGTTCCGTGCGCTGCAGGAGGACTGCGCGAAGGACGGCATTACGATTCTGCTCGACAGCACTTATCGCTCCGTTGCCCGTCAGCAGGAGCTTTGGGCGGAATTTGCCGAGGAATACGGCGAGGACTACTGCAAAAAGTATGTGGCTGTGCCGGGGTATTCCGAGCATCACACCGGCCTTGCGATCGACATCTGCGTCATCAAGGACGGCAGGATCATCAACGACAATGATGAAATGATCGCCGAGCGTGAGCTGTTTGCGAAAATCCACGAAAAGCTGGCCGATCACGGCTTCATCCTGCGTTATCCTGAGGGCAGGGACGACAGCACCGGCTATTCGTATGAGCCGTGGCATTTCCGCTATGTCGGCAGCGCTGAAATCGCAAAGGAGATCATGGAGCGAGGGCTGACGCTTGAGGAATATCTGACGCTTTCCACGCAGGCGCAAAACCCGAACAAATAACATAAAACAGCATCCGGGGCTGTTGCATTTAGATGAAAACGACGAGTCAAAGCTTATAAACCATTCTATTTTTGCAAAAAAGCGTGCTTGTACCACAAAACCGTTTGGGATACAAGCACTTTTTATGATTCGCTTTGACGCTTTTCGCTAAATGCGACAGCCCCTTTTGTTTTTCTTTTCAAAGATGGTTGAAAAGTTTCGGCGCTTGGCGTATACTGAGAAAAAACCACTTTCGACACGGAACCCACAGGAGGATTGCCATGATCACATTTAACGAAAAGAACCGAACGCTCAAGCTCGATACGCCCTGCACGTCTTATGTGCTCGGCATCCGCGAAGGCGGCTTTTTGCTCAACCTGTATTACGGACAGAAGCTTCCGGATGATGCGCTCTGGCCGCTGGCAAGGCGGCACACCAGCGCGTCGTTCAGCCCGTGCGACCCGGACGATCCCTCGTTTTCGCAGGACGTCGCGCCGATGGAATACCCGACGAACGGGCGCGGCGATTTTCGTGTGAGCGCCCTTTCGGTGCGCACCGGCGACGGAAGCAGCGTTACCGATCTGCGCTATGTGTCGCACCGCATTTTTGCCGGAAAGCCCGACCTTCCCGGCTTGCCGCATCTGTATTGCACCGACGCTTCGCAGTGCGAAACGCTGGAAGTGACGCTGCGCGATCCGGTGACGCTTGTGGAGGCGGTGCTGGTCTATACCGTTTTTTGCGACTGCGACGTGATCGCAAAGCATGTGCGGCTGACAAATCGCGGCGAAAACAGCGTAAAGCTTGAAACTGCGCTGAGCTCGTGTCTGGATCTGCCCTCGATGGACTATGATCTGATCACGCTTTGGGGCCGCCACGCGAAGGAGCGCCAGTTGGAGCGCCGTCCGCTCGGCCACGGGCTGCAGGGCATTCAAAGCAAACGCGGCGCTTCCTCCCACAGTCACAACCCCTTTGCTGCTTTGGCGCAGACCGGCGCCACGGAGACGACGGGCGATGTTTACGGCTTCAACCTCGTTTACAGCGGCAACTTTACCCTGACGGCAGAGGTGGATCACAACGCAACAACGCGCGTGGTCATGGGCATTTGCCCGACGGATTTTTGCTGGGTTTTGCAAAGCGGCGAAAGCTTTGTCACGCCCGAAGCGGTGCTTGTGTTTTCGTCGGAAGGGCTCGGCGGCATGAGCCGCAGCTTTCACACCTGCTACGACGCGCATCTCATCCGCGGCAGATGGAAAACGGAAAAACGTCCGCTGTTGATCAATAGCTGGGAAGCGGCATATTTTGATTTTGATACGGATAAGCTGATCTCGTTCGCCGAACGCGCGAAGGAGCTCGGCATTGAAATGCTGGTCATGGATGACGGCTGGTTCGGCAAACGCAACGACGACACAACCAGTCTCGGCGACTGGTTCATCAACGAAAAAAAGCTTGATCTCGGCCGTTTGGTCAGCAGCGTTCACGCGCTGGGGCTGAAATTCGGCATCTGGTATGAACCGGAAATGATCTCGCCCGACAGCGAGCTGTTTCGTGCCCACCCGGATTGGTGCGTGCACGTGCCGAATCGCAAGCCGTCCATTGCGCGGCAGCAGTATGTGTTGGACGTTTCGCGTGCGGATGTGCGGGAAAACATCTTTGCGCAGATGTGCGCCGTGCTCAAAAATTATCCGATCGATTATGTCAAATGGGATTTTAACCGCAATCTCAGCGAGGCCGGCTCGGCACTTTTGCCGCCGGAGCAAAGCGGCGAGTTTTTCCATCGCTTTGTGCTGGGCACCTATGCGCTGCAGGATCGGCTGACGCGCGAATTCCCCGATCTGCTGCTGGAAAACTGCTCCGGCGGCGGCGGACGGTTCGACCCGGGCATGCTCTATTATTCGCCGCAGATCTGGACCAGCGACAACACTGACCCGATCGAGCGGCTGAACATTCAGTTCGGCACCTCGCTGTGCTATCCGGCGTCGGTGATGGGCGCCCACGTTTCCGCGTGTGACCGCACCGGCTACCGCACCAAGGGCGACGTTGCGCTTTGGGGAACCTTCGGGTATGAGCTGGACCCGAACAAGCTCAGCGCCGAAGAGCGTGAAACCGTCAAAACGCAGGTGTGCGAGTATCACAAATACTACGACCTGATCCACACCGGCGCGCTGTACCGGCTGATCTCCCCGTGGGAAAACGCCTTCGTCTGCGCATGGTCGTTCGTTGCAAAAGATCGGCGCGAGGCGCTGGTCACGGTTGTGCGTATGCGCAAGCAGGAAAGCACGCTGTTTCATCTGAAGCTGCAGGGGCTTGATCCGGACACGGTCTACACTGTGGAGGAGACCGGAGAGCGCTATTCCGGCGCACTGCTGATGTACGCCGGATTGGAACTGAGCGATGAAGCCGAAAACGACGGGGAAAGCTGCAAGCTGCACCTGATCGCACAGTGAAAACAATTCAATAGACAACACAGCACGCAGACCAAAATCCGCGTGCTGTTTTTCTTCTTCTTTATCCGATGCAGGGGGCGCTCAGAATGCCGATGGGCTTGAGCGCGTATTCATACGTCCATTCGCTCTCCTCTGTCCGCCAGGCGTTGGGACCCTGCCAGGCGAATTTTTCGTCGGCGTTATGCACGGGGCCGAAGCAGTTGCCTCTGTGGGTGAAAAGCTCCAGCTCGATTTCATGTCTGCCGTCGGCCAGCCCCTCCACTGTCAGTGTATACGGCGGATAAATGATGCTGCCGGCGCGTTTGCCGTCCACAAAAACGCCGATCAGCGCACCGCGGTAAAAGTTTGCGCGAATGCACAGCTTGCCGTCGCTGCTCACGGCACAAAGCTTATATTTGATGTTGCCGCCGTAAAACGCAAAGCCCTGCCGCGTGAGGTCGCCGAACGCGATTTTTTCCGGCAGCGCGGTCACCTTCGCCTTGCGTCCGATGGCCTGCACGCCGAAGGCGCCGAGGATGAACATATTTTCCGTGTAGGTGGAAAGGCCGAAGGGGATCGACACTTCCAGCACGTTTTCACCCTTGACGATCTCCGGCAGCGGCACTGTGCCGATGGCGCGGTCGGTAAACCAGCCGTCCACGCCGGCACTCACAGCTGCGCCGTTGAAAACGATTTTCGCCTTGTCCGCGTCCTCAAGCGCAAGCTTTGCGCCGCTGACGGTGATTTCGCTGTCAAAGGTGAATTTCAGCGTCAGCGTGTGCGTCGCGGGCACATTGCCGGTGATGTACGGCTGCTTGATGCGGCCGCCGCGTTCCGGCATACCCAGCTTTTTGCGGCAAATGTTGTCCAGGCGCAAAATCTCTTCGGCAGGGGAGAAGTGCGCGTCGGTGTCCAGCTTGTATTGCGCCTGATCGAGAAGAAGCACGTTCGGCTCGGTCAGCTCATAGGAAAACAGGTTTTCCTGCGGCGGCGTCAGTGTGCGCAAGGGCGCTTCGGCTTTGTCCGGCGCTTCGTTTTGGCCCGCTGTGAGCCTGAAGAGCAGCGAGTCGTAACCGTAGATCTTTTCGCGGATGATCGTTTTTCCGCCGCGATATTCGGCGGCAACGGGATGTATTTCGCCTTCTTGCGTGTCATAGAGCTCTACGGTGTAATCGCCGTTCAGGATGATCTGCGTGTCGGCGCCCTTGTCCACATCCTTGTTGCGCGGCTCAAACGCGTTTGCAATGAACAGCCAGTCGCAGTCGTTGTCGCGGCGCATCTGATAGATGAACTTGTCCGTCAGCGCGCCGTTGGCGTGGCGAATGGTCAAAACGCGGTCGCTTTCCAAACAGTTCAGCAGCGACGCTCTTGAAAAATCAATGTTGATTGCCTTTTGCGCAAGCTTTTTGCCCTCGTCTGAAACCGCAGCGTCGCAAAGGGCAGGGCAGTCGCCCATCAGAATCAGCTTGCCCTTGGCTTCGACAAAGGCGTTCAGCAGCCGATAGGTGGAGCTGCGCAGCGTTTCGCAGCCCGGGACGATGATTACGTCATAGGCCATTTCGCCAACGTGCAGCGGTGCGCCGCCCTGCGGACACTGTGCGGGCAGCAGAGATTCCGAAATGAAATCAAAGTCCACGCTGCCGGTCAGCAGCCAGTTTGTCACAGACAGAAAACGGTCGTTCAAACTCTCGCGCAAAACGGCGGATTTATCGTTGGGACCCCAGTGCAGCCAAAAGCTTTCCACCGGATGGATCACGCCGACGCGCACGATGGGCTTGCCGCGCGTCATTGCGGTGTTCACCCTTGCAAAATGGTCCTCAAGCAGCGGGAATTCCTGATACCACGGCGACTGATAGTGAATAGACGCCGGGTAGTCGCGCTTGGCTTCGCCCTTCATGGAATACCACGACAGATGCGGCACGCGCACCGTCACACCGAGCGCGGCCTGCCAGTCGCCCTGATATTTATAGGTGCGGAAATCGCAGTGCCAGCCCGTCACGCCGTAAAGCTCCGACAGCACGCCCTCGCGGCCGAACTGGTGCGCGGCGGACTGCGCCTGCTTTGCGGTTGTGAACTCATGGTGGTTGCAAAGCATGTCGATGCCCGGAAGCTGAAAGCTGCGATAGGAGCGCATGGCTTCGCCAAGCGCGGCGGTCTGACTGTGCAGCGTCGGCTCCTCCATCATGTGGCCGGTCAGCGCAATGTTGTTTTTTGCGCACCATCCGCCCACACAGTCCGCAAACGAGCGCGTGAACAGCTCGCTGATCATATCGTGGTAATGATAGCGCGCGGTGGAGATTTTGCCGCCGGGCAAATCCCAAAACAGCTCGGGGAGCGTTGCAAAGATATCCGCGCCGTAAAGCTCTTCGTGCAGCGCGGGCACCTTGTCGGTCCAGGGCAGGCAGATCTCCATCTTGTCAAAGGAGTTGTTGAGCAGCTGCTTGCGCGAAAACTGCGGCTCGTCGGTGAAAATGGCAGGCACGGTTTTGTCGAACTCGTCGCCGACGGTCGCCTTGTAGCGCTCGTGCGTCACTGCAAGAAAGCGCTCGATCGCCTCTTTGTTCAGCGTGTCCACATAGGTCTGACCGTTGTACCAGCTATCCGGATATCTCAGGCGCAAAAGCGCATACCATTTTTCGCCCGTCGCCTCGTCGCTTTCGCCGATCTGCCTGTAAGAAGCGAGAAAGCCCTCGCTGTCCAGCCCGATGTCATAGCAGGCGAGCAGCGTGCCCGGCTCGTCCGCTTTCAAAAACGGGGTGAACACAAGCTGTCTTGCGCGGTATTTCGTGTCCTTGGTCACAATGCCGCCCGCAGCGCCGGAGGGCCAGCGATCCTCGTCATACAGCCAGGCGAGCATGTGCTCTTTCTTCGCTTTTTCAACGCAAACCCTGACCAGCGCCATGTATTCGTCGCTGAGATAGTCGTTTTCAAGCCCCGTGCGCACATGCATGTGGAAGCCGCCGAGCCCCATCTCTTTGAACACGTCGATCTGACGGCACAGCTCGTCTGCGGTCAGGCGGCTGTTCCACGCCCAAAACGGCGTGCCTCTGTATTCGGATGTCGGATGTTTGAAAAGCGCCGGATCGAGTGCGGGCGCAGTGTTTTTCTTGTAGATCATAATGTCCTCCTTTGTACGGCGAAGCCGGGTTTTCTTTCATTATAGCAGACCATATACAGTTTTACCATATTTTTGCAGAAGTTTTGAAAAACTTTTTTTGGAAAAAACTTTTTCCGTTGCGTTGACTTTAACATACGATTTGATATAATATTAGTTAATTTCACAGAGGGAAGTTAAAAAGCTATGCAAATCAAATTAAGTGTTGGAGTCGCAGTCTACAATATTGACGAACCTCTGTTGCGTGCGTTTATTGAGGGAGCATTGCGGCAGTTGACGGATGAAACGGAATTGTTGTTGATTGATGACTGTTCAACGAACAACTCCGGAAATATCTGCAGGGAGTATGCCGCTGTGAACAGCCGTGTCCGCTATATTCTGATGAAGAAGAACGGTGGGCTCAGCCGTGTTCGCAACCGTACAATTTCCGAGGCAAAGGGAAAATGGATCTTTTTTGCGGATGGCGACGATCTGCTTTCGGATTACTTTGTCGAAACCGCTTTACGCTTTTGTGAAACGGACTATGACATCATCATTCATGACCGATTGAAGTTTACAGATCGAAAAACAAAGGAACGTCCCTGTAAAGCTTTTGACCTCATTGAGTTACAGGCTGATGCAGGACGTATGTTGAGCATCTCCTGCGTTTGCCTGGATCCGAGCTTTCACGCTCAACTTGGCTTGTCGTCTCGTGCGTTTTATCATGCGGCATGGGGCGCGGTATATAGAAAGGATTATCTTTTGTCGCACAATTTGCAGTTTCCGGAGGGACAAAAAAAGGCACAGGACAGCGTGTTTAATACACAAGCATATTATTATGCCAAAAAGGTCGCATATCTTCCATATGTTATGTATTACTACCGCAACAATCCGAAGGGTATTACCCGTCGATACAGCGCAGATTTGCCGGAGGTTCAGCAGTCGCTTCTCCTGCATTTGGACGCGTGTATACGGACGTTTTTCCCAAACGATCCCGATGTCGAGGCACGGTATCTGAACAATCGCATCACATCGGTCTTGATTGATCTTATGCGGCTTTATGTCTTCCACAAGGATAACCCCGGTACACGCAAGGAAAGAAAAAAGGCCTTTTTCTCATTGATTGAATCGGAGCCATATCATACCGCCTTACAGTGTTTTGACCCCAAGACAAGCGGCAGATGGAGATGGCACTTGCCTGTAGCACTGATGAGAAAGAAGCAATTCGCACTACTGGATCTTTTTGTTGGGAGCGAAAGCCTCTACAGGATTCTATGCGCCATAGACAAACGCATATCAGAATTTGAAAATGCTCTCGGGAAAGACTTGAGGAAAGCGAAATGGTATAGTACCCATTGAATCAGCGGGTACTAAATACTTGAATGATTGCTGTTGCAAGGCAAGGGTTTTTTCCGGTGCAATCCGGCGGAATAAGTCTGATAGAAAGAAGAAGGCATCGGCGTGCTTTTCGTTCGCCGATGCTTTTTCATTCCGTTTTAGATCAAACCGTTCGCTTGCAGCCATGCGCTGATCTGCCCCTTGTTGTTTTGCACATTGCTGCCGTTCAGCGAAAGCCCCTTTGCGAGCTTCGCTGTCGGGCAAAGCTTTTGAATGTCGCGCTCACTGCTGCCCATGCCGCTGCCCTCGTTCGTGCAAAGCGGCAAAATGGTTTTGCCGGAAAAATCGAACGCCTCCAGGAAGGTGAAGACCGCCATCGGCATGGTGCCCCAGTAGTTGGGTTAGGCGAGAATGACGGTGCCTCTGTATTCGGATGTCGGATGTTTGAAAAGCGCCGGATCGAGTGCGGGCGCAGTGCTTTTCTTGTAGATCATAATGTCCTCCTTTTTTCTTTTACCCCAGCGCAACGTCCAGAATCATCATCAGCACAAAGCCCAGCGAAAACGCGATTGTGCCGGCGTTGGAGTGCTTGCCCTTGGCCATTTCAGGCACAAGCTCCTCAATGACAACATAGATCATCGCACCGGCAGCGAATGCCTGCAGCACCGGCAAAACCGTTGTGACCGCCTGCGCCGCAAGCAGCGTCAGGGCGGTTGCAAGCGGCTCCACAATGCCGGAGAGCGCGCCGTACAGGAAGGTTTTGTTCTTATTGACGCCCTGTGCACGCAACGGCATGGATACGATTGCGCCCTCGGGGAAATTCTGAATGGCGATGCCGATGGCGAGCACCAGCGCCGCAGACGCGCTGACGTCGTTTCTGCCGCTCAGCCAGCTTGCGCAGACCACGCCGACCGCCATACCCTCGGGAATGTTGTGCAGCGTTACGGCAAAAATGAGCTGTGTTGTGCGCTTGAGTCCGCGCCGCGGACCCTCCTCCTGATTGTCCATGTGCATGTGCGGGGTAACAACATCCAGCAGCAGCAAAAAGCCGATGCCGACCAGAAACCCGATTGCGACAGGCACACACGCCCAAGCGCCGCGGCTTTCGTTTTGCGCCAGCGCCGGGATCAAAAGGCTCCAGATCGACGCGGCGACCATGACGCCGGCCGCAAAGCCGGAAAGCACCTTTTGCACCTGCTCGGAGATCTGATTCTTTAAAAAGTAGACCATCGACGCGCCGAGCACCGTGCCGATGAACGGAATGATAATACATAAAATGACGTTCAGATTCATGTCTTTTTCTGCTCTCCTTCTTGTTTTCGTCTTATTGTAACACGGTTTCATCACGGTTGCAACCGAAATGATGTAAAAAAACAAAAAAAACAGTGTTGTCTGATGCGCAAAAAGGGCGGCGAAAAGAAAAACGCGCCGCTTTTTCCCGGCGTTCTCTCTTGGTACCCGCTGATTCACTCGGTGTGTGAAGATTGGCGAGGATTTTTTTCGTCAAAATTTGCATATCCGAGTTCATCAGCGGGGACCTTGTGCTCTTTTCGCGTTTGTGATATAATGGGAGAAATGAAACGCAAAGGCGGGTTGGGCATGAAAAGAATTGTGGTCGGCGTGCTCGCGCATGTGGACGCGGGCAAAACAACGCTGACGGAATCGCTGCTGTATCACGCGGGCAAGCTGAGCAAACGCGGGCGCGTGGATCACGGCACGTCATTTCTCGACACCTTTGCGCTCGAACGCGCAAGGGGCATCACGATTTTTTCCAAACAGGCGGTGCTGCCCTGCGGCGATGTGGAATTTACGTTGCTCGACACGCCGGGCCATGTGGATTTTTCTGCGGAAACAGAGCGCACGCTGCAGGTGCTCGATTACGCCGTGCTGGTCATCAGCGGCACCGACGGCGTGCAAAGCCATACGCGCACGCTCTGGCAGCTTTTGCAAAAATATCAGGTGCCCTGCTTTTTGTTCATCAATAAAATGGACCTCGACGGCGCGGACAAGGATTTTGTGCTGCGGCAACTGCGCGGAAAGCTCAGCGAAGGGTGCGTGGATTTTTCCAACCGGCAGTCTGCGGCGTTTTTCGAAGCGCTTGCCGAATGCGATGAAACGCTGCTGGGCGAATTTTACGATACCGACCGCGTGCAGACGGACTCGGTGAAAAACGCAATTTGCGCGCGCCATGTGTTCCCGTGTCTGTTCGGCTCTGCGCTGAAGCTCACCGGCGTGGATTCGTTTTTGCAATGCCTGCACGATTACACACAGATGCCCGCCTATCCGGATGCGTTTGCCGCGCAGGTGTATAAGATTTCGGAAGATCCGCAGGGCGCGCGGCTGACCTTTTTAAAAGTCACCGGCGGCGCCTTGCAGGTGCGCGACGTTTTGAAAAGTCCGAAAAACACCGCCGGCGAAAAGGTGCAGCAGATTCGCATTTATTCCGGCGAAAAATTTCAAACCGTGCCGACCGCCGAAGCGGGCACGGTCTGCGCCGTGACAGGCGTCACATTCACCCGCCCGGGCGACGGACTCGGCAACGCGCAAAGCGCGGCGCTTCCCGTTCTTGAGCCGGTGCTGACCTACGGCGTGGTGCTGCCCGACGGCGCAAACGCGCATACCGCGCTGGAAAAGCTGCGCATTCTCGAAAACGAAGACCCGGCGCTGCATGTGGTCTGGAACGAACGGCTGGGCGAAATCCAACTGCGGCTGATGGGCGAAGTGCAGCTTGAAATTTTGCGCGACGTGCTGCGCGAGCGGTTCGGCTTGTCCGTCACATTCACCAAGGGCAACATCCTTTACAAAGAGACGATCGAAACCACCGTGGAGGGCGTGGGACATTTTGAGCCTCTGCGCCATTACGCGGAGGTGCATCTCATTTTGAAACCCGGCAAGCGCGACAGCGGCCTTGTGTTCCGTTCGGCGTGCAAGGAGGATCAGCTCGACAAAAACTGGCAGCGTCTCATTCTCACGCATCTTTGCGAAAAAACGCATCCCGGCGTGCTGACCGGCTCGCCGATCACCGACCTTGAAATCACCCTTGCCGCCGGCAGAGCACATGAAAAGCACACCGAGGGCGGCGATTTCCGCCAGGCGACCTACCGCGCAGTACGGCAGGGTCTGCGCACGGCAAAAAGCGTGCTGCTCGAGCCGGTCTATGCGTTTTCGCTCGAGGTGCCGCAGGAAAACGTGGGCCGCGCCCTTTCCGACATTCAGCGCATGAGCGGCGCGTTTGATCCGCCGCAGACGTCGGCGGACACGGTCATCATCACGGGCACCGCGCCGGTGTCGGAGATGAACGATTATATGCGCGAGGTCGTGCAGTATACGCGTGGACGCGGCAAGCTCGCCTGCACGCTCAAGGGCTATGAGCCCTGCCACGACGCAGAACGCGTGATCGATGAAATCGCCTATGACTGCGACGCGGACACCGAAAACCCCTGCGATTCCGTCTTTTGCGCGCACGGGGCCGGCTATGTGGTCAAATGGAACGAGGTGCCGCAAAAAATGCATCTGCCCGGCGTGCTCGGTGCACAAAAAAGCACCGTCTCCGATCGCAGAGCACGGCTGCAGACGCTTGAAAAACAGCGCGACCCCTTTGCGCTGGACAAAGAGCTGATGAAAATTTTTGAGCAGACCTACGGACCCGTCAAAACGCGGCGGATTGAAAAGCGGGAGATCAAGAATCCTTCGGCCGAAGCAAAGCCGAAGGTACGCAAAAAGCCTTCGCCGCACGCCGAAGGGCCGGAATATCTGCTGGTGGACGGCTACAACGTGATCTTTTCCTGGGAAAACCTGCACGCGCTTGCAGACGAGGACATCGGCGCGGCGCGCGAGGCGCTCATCCATGTGCTTTGCAACTTTCAGGGCTACAAAAAATGCGAGGTCATTCTCGTCTATGACGCCTATAAAGTGCCCGGCGGCCGCGAGGTGGAGGACATCGGCGGTATTCATATTGTTTATACAAAGCAGGCGGAAACGGCGGACACCTACATTGAAAAAGTCAGCCGCGAGCTCGCCAAAAAGCACCGTGTGCGTGTGGTGACCTCCGACGCGCTCGAGCAGCTCATCATTCTGGGCGGCGGCGCACTGCGCGTTTCTTCGCGCGAATTTCAGGAAGAGGTTGCGCAGGCGCAAGCCGAGATTCGAGCGCTGCTGCGCGGCGAGCCGGTTTAAAAGGGGATTTTTGCCAAAAGAACAGGGCATCGGCGTATGTTACGTTCACCGATGCCTTTTTCTGTTTATGTTACGCCTGCATCTCAACCGTCGGCCTGCGGCGAATCGTCGCAGGGAAAGCGCAGACCGGCGTTCTTTCGCGCGGTTTCCATGACCGTGACGGTTTGAAGCGTTGTTTGCAAAAGCGCGTCCAGCGTTTCGCGGTCTTCGTCAAGAAAGCATTTTGTCAGCGAGCACACCTCATAGTACCAGCGGTCGGGGTGCGGCTGTTCGTTTAACATTTCGTCTTTTTCCGCAGTCAGAAGATGAATGCGCTGCAGCCCGTTTGCGCCGTTTTCAATTTCAATGCTGCCGCGTTCGCCCTCAACGGTGAAAAAGCTTTTGCCCCTTGCGTCCTTTGCGCCGGCATTTGTGGAAATAAAGGAAGCATACTGCATCACAAATACGCCCGAGGTGTCCGCCGCGCCGGGGTAAATGTTGGGGTAATACGCCGCGCTTTGGGGTGCGCCGAACAGCGCGACGTTGAGATAAACATTATAAAAGTTGATGTCCATCAGACAGCCGCCGGCAAGCGCGGGGTTGAAAATGTTCGGCTTTTCGCCGCCGCGCAGTTTGTCATAGCGTGCGGAATACTGTGTATAGTTCGCCAGCACAAGCCGGATCGGGCCGATTTCGGGCAGGAGCTTGCGCAAAAGGGGAAAATTCGGCAAATGCGGCGTCGGCACAGCTTCGGCAAGCAGCAGACCCTTTTCCTTTGCAAGGTTAATGAGCGTTTGCGCCTGCGCGCGTGTCGGCACAAACGGCTTTTCGCAAATGACGTGCTTTCCGGCCTGAAGCGCCTGCTTTGCCTGCGCAAAATGCAGCAGGTTCGGCGACGCGATGTAGACCGTGTTCACCGCAGGGTCAAGCAGCATTGCTTCGAGCGACGTGTAAACCTTTTTGCACCCGCATTCCCTTGCGAGCGCTTCGCCGGTTTCTCTGCTGCGGGAATAGACCGCTTCAAGTGTGACGCCGGGCGTTTCTTTGACATGGGATAAAACGGCATGCACGATCATGCCGGAGCCGATGGCTGCAAGTCGGAGTTCCTGCATTGTCTGTCCTCGCTTTCGTTGTGCTTTTCATCATTATAGCACAACGGCGCACAAAAGAAAAGGGCAAACTGCATCTTTGCCGCGCAGGAAGGCACGAATGCGCCGCCGTTTCACCCCTGGTGCCGGTGCACCACCGCGCCGTACTTCGAGGACATGAAGGGTGTCGGTGAACGGTGGATGCGTGACCCGGAAACGGGCAAGGGTGGCACCGTGCCGACGGACATGACATATCAGGAGTGGAAGGCAATATATGTAAACAAATCAGTAGATTATGACGATTGGAAAGCAAAACAATCTGAAATAGTTCCCGCGGCGCGAAATTTCAGAATTGATGAAATCAATCGAGAAAAGGTGTTTTTTGATGAAAATGCAAATTATGATTTAACTATTCCGAGTTATTCTGATGCGGTAAACAGATCATTGTCCAACGCTTGCAAGGAGGTTGCAAAAAGAGGAAGCGAAAGTGGAGTCGAGTTTCTCAATATTGTAGATTTGACGACCGGCGATTTGCTCGCTCCGATAGAAGAGGGACTCACTGATGCTGTCGGTTTTGAACAATATCAAGAGTTTTTGGATGGCAACACAAAACCTTTTGCTTTTGTCCACAATCATATAACTGAAACGCCAATGTCCTATGAGGATATACAGTCTTTTTCAACAACAAAGAATATGGAAGTCATGATTTCTGTTACGAATAATGGATTAAAGTATGTTGTTTGTGGCAATAAAAAAACAAACAAATACTTGTATTCTTATTATTCGGATGAGATAAAAAACTTGACATTAAATCCTCCGAATGGTAGAATAACAAAAGATGATATTGAAAAATTCATTGTTGAAAAAGCTGCTTCTGAATTTGGTAATATTTATGCAGAAAGGTTGGATGGTCGTGTGCACAATTAAATCAGGTCTGCCCGCAGTAGATCATCCATATATGTTTGATGGAATTACTGAAGACGAAAAGTGTTTTGAGGCCTGCTATCTTTGGAAAAACATTGAGAAGACAGTAGACAGATCATACAAACCGTTGATCAAACAGCTGCTGAATGGTGAAGTGGATGAAATTCCTGTTAAATATATGGATTTTACGCCGTCGCATCTTAAAGATCCAAGCTGGAAATATACGAAAGAAACATTTTTAGAAAACCATCCTCGTTTTTATTATCCTCTATAGCATTTCGAACATCTACCACCAAACTAATAAACCAACCGTCCGCAAGGGCGGTATTTTTATGCCCCTTCCCCACACAAAAAAGGCGGAACCCGTCCGCCTTCTTTTTATCTCTGTTCGTTTACATGCTCTCTTTGAGAATCCCGATCACGTCTTCTCTGCTGAGTGTGTGATAGCCGCCGCCGTAGGTGAGCATGACGCGCGGACCGTAGTTTTTCAGCTCCTGCGGCAAAAACGAAAGCGCGTCGTCGCCAAAGTAAAGTACCCGCTGATTCACTCGGTGTGTGAAGATTGGCGAGGAATTTTTTCGTCAGATGCAACAGAAATCGCGCAGACAACCTTCCGGTTTTCAAGAGATTTCTGTGCAAAATGACGGAAAATTTGCCGCCAAGGTTTGCATATTCGAGTGAATCAGTGGGTACTAAAGCTTTGTGGGGTTGGAATAGGAAAAATTGCCGAGCATGGGTGTGAACTCCTTTCGTTCGGGGAATGGTTTTATGCTTCATGCTGCGGCCCGTTCCATTTCAGGCACAGCATCGTGATATCATCAAACTGGTCATTGTCCTGCACAAAGGAATCGATGGAATCCTTCACGCCGCGCACGATCGCGTCGGTGCTTGCCGCGCCGGTGTGATCCAAACAATCGATCAGCCGCGCTTCGCCGTAAAGCTCGTCATCTTCGGTCGTGGCCTCGGTCACGCCGTCGGTATACAAAAACAGTACGTCGCCGTTCTGCAGCCGCATCTCATGGGTTTTATAGCGGAAGTCCTCCATCCCGGCGAGCACAAGGCCGCTTTTGGTTTGCAAAAACGCGCTTTTTCCGTTGCGGATGAGGGCGGGCGGATTGTGTCCGGCGCTGCAGTAGGTGAGTGCGCCGCTTTGCAGATCCAGCACGCCGACCCAGACCGTGACAAACATATCGGCCTCGTTCTTTTCGCAAAGTACGTTGTTCGCAATGCTCACCGCGTCGGAAAGCTGCTCAATGTCGCGCACGCAGTTTTGCAAAATGATTTTGGCAGACGCCATGAACAGCGCGGCGGGCACGCCTTTGCCGGAAACGTCGCCGATCAGGAAGGCGACCTTGTTTTTGTCGATGAAAAACAAATCGTAAAAGTCGCCGCCGACCTGCTTGGCCGCTTCCATGGAAGCGCTCACGGCGATTTCGCCGCGGCCGGGATAGCGTGCGTCGAATGTGGGCAGCAGCGAATGCTGAATGACGTTTGCAACCTCCAATTCCGAGCGCAGACGTTCGCGCTCCAGCGAGACGCCGCGCAGCTTTTCGGTGAAACCGATGATGCTGATCATCAGCGTGAAGCCCAGCGCGTTGACCGAAACAAAGGGCAGGGCGATGCGGGAGACGATCTGCATGGCGGTTTCAAACGGACGCACCATCAGCAGCACGATGCCAAGATGCATCGCTTCCATCACCGCACCGGTCAAAAACGCGCCGGCGGGGTGCTTGAGAAACTTGGGCGCATACCGTGCGAGCAGGCCGCAGAGCAGGCCGATCAAAACGGTGGCAACCACGCACGCCTGTGCGGTGACGCCGCCCATGAAAAGGCGATGCACGCCCGCAATTGCGCCGGAGAGCAAGCCGGCAAACGGTCCGCCGAGAAAGCCGGCGAGCATGGGGCCGATGTCGCGCACGGAGATGATCGCGCTGTTGAATTCAATGCCCGAAATGTTGCCGTAGATGCCGAACAGACCGCCGCAAAAGCCGACGATGAGGATACATTTCAGGCTGTGCTTCTGGTTGATGTATTTGTAGATATGCTCTGTTGTGCCGGCAAACGCGGCGGCAAGCAGCATCACGGCGAGGGTGCCGATCAGCCCGGAAAAAAATTCATAACCGTCTTTCATAACATACGTCCTCAACAATATGATTCAATAAATTTTATCACACTTTTTATCTTTCGTAAAGTCTTTTTGTCGGATGCCGGAAGATTTTCGTTTTTTAAGCGTGCTGAGCTTGCTTTTTTTTGAAAAAAACAGTATTATGTAGATGTATCATTCTTTTCAGGAGGCGTGATTTATGAAACGATCCATCATTCGCAAGCCCTTGAGCGTTTTGCTTTCGCTGTTGACGGTGCTTTCCGTTTGCGGCGCAATAGCGTTTTCATCGTTCGCGCAGGAGGCGTCCAAGCAGACGATCCTTGCCGGGATGACCACGGAAGAAAAGATCGCGCAAATGCTGATGCCCACCTTCCGCTATTATGGCGGCGCAAATGTTACGGCGCTCAATCAGAAAGCGAAGGACATCCTTGCAAAGCGCGGCTTTGCCGGTGTGATTTTGTTTGCGCAAAACAATGCGTCCACCGCGCAGACCGTGAAGCTGATTGACGATATGCAAAAGGCGAACATTTCTCAAAAAAGCCGTCCGCAGCTTTTGATCTCCGTGGATCAGGAGGGTGCGGGCGTGACAAGACTTGCTTCCGGCACCCAGGGACCGGGCAATATGGCGCTTGGCGCAACGGGCGACAGCCAAAACGCCTTTGAGATCGGCGCGATTCTCGGACAGGAGCTTTCCGCTGTGGGCTATAACGTCGATTTCGCGCCGGTGGTCGATGTCAACTGCAACCCGTCGAACCCCGTGATCGGCGTGCGCTCGTTTTCCGACGACGCGCAGACCGTAGCCGATTTTGCGAGCGCGTTTATGAAAGGTCTGCAAAGCAATCACATCATCACCGCGCTCAAGCATTTCCCCGGACACGGCGACACGGCTACCGACAGCCATTCCGGGCTGCCGCGCATTGAAAAGACGCTGGACGAGCTGAAACAAAACGAGCTCATTCCGTTTGCACGCTGCATCAACGACGGCACGGAAATGATCATGACCGCGCACATTCAGTTCCCGAAGATCGAAAAACAGACCTATGTTTCCAAAAAGGACGGCAGGGTGATCGAGCTGCCCGCAACGCTTTCCAAAACGCTGATCACCGATGTGCTGCGCGGCGAACTCGGCTTTGACGGCGTGGTGGTGTCGGATTCCATGGGCATGGCCGCCATCTCGGCGCATTTTGCCCTTTTGGACACTGCGCGTCTTGCGATTAACGCGGGTGTTGACATTCTTCTGATGCCTGTGGACACCTCGAGCGCACAGGGCATTGACGCGCTCGATCAATACATTACCGATGTTGCGGCGCTTGCCGACGCGGGTGAGATTTCGATGGAAAACATTGACCGCGCCGTGATGCGCATTCTGACGCTGAAGGAAAAGCAGGGGCTGCTGTCTGCTTATGCAGGAATCGACCTTGCCGCGGCGCAAAGCAGCGCGCAGGCGACGGTCGGCTCCAAGGCCAATCACGACAAGGAATGGGAGATCGCAAAAAGATCTGTGACGCTTGTGAAAAACAACGGCATGCTCCCGATCAAAACGAGCGAAAAAACCGTTGTCATGGTACCCTATGCCAACGAGGTGCTCGCCGGTGAATACGCGATCGACTGTCTGAAGCGCGACGGGTTGATTCCGAACGATATGGACATTTCCGTTTATCTCATGCGCAACAAATCGCTTGATGAAATGAAAGAAGCGGTGGAAACCGCAGCGAATGTGATCGCGAGCACCGAGCTTTCCAAAGAAGCCGCGCTCGCCACGGAGACCTATTCGAATCTTGACGCTTTGGCCGATTATGTGCATGGCAAGGGAAACAAAATTGCGTTTTTGAGCTGCAGTTTGCCCTATGACGCCGCACGGCTGCAAAAGGGCGACGCGATTTTGCTTGCTTATTCCTGCAAGGGCATGAACGAAAAGCCCGATTTTACCACAGGCTCCGTGCTCACCTACGGCGTCAGCATTCCGGTCGGCATCTACACCGCGTTTGATGAAAACGCCGAGCTTGGCACACTGCCGGTCAACGTCCCGACGCTCGATGCGAACAACCGCTATACGTCGAACACGCTTTATGCGCGCGGCTTCTCTCTGCAATATGAAAAGCAGACGCCGGACGAACCGGATACGCCGGATACGCCCGATACGCCGGATACGCCCGATACACCCGCAGCCCCCGACACATCGATCGCGCAGGATCTTCCAAACGACAGCTCGTTCTTCGATTCCATCCTCGCGTTCCTTCGCCGCATCATCAACTTCTTCAAGGGTCTGTTCGGCCTGAGATGATCGCTTTCTGACAAAAAGGACCCCTTGCGACTTCGCTCGGGGTCTTTCTGCATCGGCTGCACCTTTGAAAGAACAGACACCGGCTTTCGTGTCACGATTGAGCATCCGTGCAAAGACACAAACGGAAATCTGTATCCGTATTACGGACTCTATTACAGAATCTCTTTGTTTTTTTGTCTTTCCTGTACGTTTGTCAATGATGTGAGACAAAGTTGTTGAAAAAAGAAGTACGAGATTAGAATAAGCTTAGCGGATGGATGCAAGCGCCTTGGGAAGCGACCGAAGGCGTAGCCGAGGGAGCTTCCCA
>JAFTCX010000051.1 GCA_017454485.1 Clostridia bacterium
GCTTGCAGTTCATTCACAACACTTGTGGGCAGTGGGTATCTTTTCATCTTGTATCCGACCTTTCCTTGCCTTGACCGGATACATTCTACCATATCCTTACCCATTCTGTCCACTGTCCGATTCTCGGGGTTTCTGTTATTGGTCCCTGTCCGTTTTTCAGGGACGTTCCAGTTTTCCCCTCAAATCACTGTGTCCATTTTTATGGGTACAGTTTACTGATCACTGACCACTAACCACTAACCACTAATCACTGCAGCATGATTGCGTACGCAATCATGCGTCAATCGACGTAAACCGTGTCCCCTCCACGGCGCGGTCGATCAGCGGGGCAAAGTCAAAGAGGGCTTCGGCCTCTTCCAGCAGTTCGACCGTCGGGCGGGTCTTCGGATGCTTCGGGGTGAAGACGGTGCAGCAGTCCTCATAGGGCAGCAGACTCGTTTCAAAGGTATCGATTCTGCGGGCGATCTCAATGATCTCGTCCTTGTCCATACCGATCAGCGGACGAAACACCGGCAGGGTGCTCGCTGCGTTTGTCACGGCGAGCGAATCGATCGTCTGCGACGCCACCTGGCCGAGGCTTTCCCCGGTGATGAGCGCCTTGCAGCCGTCGTTTTCCGCCAGGCGCGACGCAATTTTCATCATCATGCGGCGCATCACAAGGGTGAACATATCCTCCGGCACATGGTCGCGGATGGCCTCCTGCAGTTCGGTGAACGGCACAAGCATAAAGTTGATTCTGCCGCTCCAGCGCGCCACAAGCTTTGCGAGATCGCGCACCTTTTGTTCGGCGCGTTTGCTGGTATACGGCGGAGAGGCGAAGTGGACCGCGTCGAGGATCAGGCCGCGTTTGCTCATCATGTAGCCGGCAACGGGGCTGTCGATTCCGCCGGAAAGCAGCAGACACGCGCGTCCGGACGAGCCGACCGGAAGGCCGCCGGCACCCTTTTGCTGGTTGCCGTGAATGAGCACGGTGTCGCGCACCTCCACCGTCACGATGAGCTGCGGATTGTGCACGTCCACCTTCAGATGCGGAAACCGCGAAAGCAGAAAGCCGCCCACTTCGGCGCAGATTTCCGGCGAGGTCTTTTCAAATTTTTTGTCGCTGCGTTTGGCGTTGACCTTAAACGTGCGCACATTTTGCAGATCGCCGCCCAAAAAATCCAGCGCGGTCTGCCGGATGGCGTCCATGTTTTTGTCGCACACCGCCGCCACGGAGAAACCGACGATGCCGAACACATGGCGCATGAGCTCCTCGGCGCGGTCAAAGTCGATCTCGTCGTTTTCGGGCGACGCGATGATCGTGGACTGCGATTTGAGAAACTCGAATTTTCCAAGCGGCGAAAGCCGCCGGCGCATATTTTTAATGAGGATGTCCTCAAACGTGGAGCGGTTGAGCCCCTTGAGAACGATCTCTCCGTTTTTGACCAGAATTACCTTTTTCATTGCAGAAGTCCTTACAGTTTATTTCGAATCACGCGCACCGCTTCACACAGCCCTTCAAAGCAGTAATCCATCTCTTCCTGTGTGGTCTGATCGCTCAGACTGATGCGCAGCGCGCTGTTTTGCCGTTCGGCGGAAATGCCCGCCGCGGCAAGCACCGGACTGCGGTGCCCCTTGGCGCAGGCGGACCCTGCGGAAACGCAGATGCCCATGTCGGACAAAAAGTTAAGCACGACCTCGGACGGTCTGCCCGGCAGGGAAAGATTGATGATATAGGGCGACGCGTCTTTGCAGCTGTTGAGCACAGCCGCTTCGCCGAGCGATTGCAGCTTTTCCGTGAACCGGTCGCGCAGCGCCGTGATGCGATCCAGCCCTTTTCCGTTTTGCAGCACGCTTGCCGCCCCGCCGAAGCCGGCAATGGCGATCATCGGCTCCGTGCCCGGGCGCAGCCGGTTTTCCTGCTCGCCGCCGAATGTGCGCGGCACAAGATGCACGCCCCGGCGCACATACAGCGCACCGGCGCCCTTCGGCCCGTGAATTTTATGTGCGCTCACCGTCAGCAGGTCTGCGCCGATTTTTTCCGGACAGACCGGCATTTTTCCGAACGACTGCACCGCGTCTACATGGAACAGCGCCTGTGCGCCCTTGCGTTTGAGGATGGCGGGCACGGCCTCGATCGGTTCGATCGCGCCGAGCTCGTTGTTCACATGCATCATCGACACAAGGATCGTGCGGCTGTCGATGGCGTTTTCCAGCGCGGACACCGGCACCGCGCCAAAGCGGTCGGTCGGCAGAAATACAACGTCAAAGCCCTGCGAAGCAAGCTCCTTGCACGCCTGCAGCACCGACGGGTGCTCCACAGCAGAAACGACCACACGGCTGCCCTTGCGCTTTTGTGCTGCCGCAGCGCCGAACACGGCGAGGTTGTTCGCCTCGGTGCCGCCGGAGGTGAAGGTCAAACAGCGCGGATCGCAGCGCAGCGCGTCGGCCACGGCCTTGCGCGCCTGTTCGCGCAGCGTTTCGGCGGCAAAGCCTTTTTCGTGCAGCGAGGACGGGTTGCCCCAATCGGTCTGCATCGCGCGCAGCATCCATTGCTTTGCCTCTTTACACAGCGGCGTTGTGGCGCTGTTGTCAAGATACGCCTGCATCCGGACCCACCTTTCCATCATAGTTACAGAACATTATACTATAAACAAAGCGCAGATGCAAGGAAAATTGGAAAATTTTTGAAAAAGGGAAGGAAGCGGAGGGATTGAGGGATTGAGGGATTAAGGGGTTAAGGGGTTGAGTGAAGAGTGAAGAGTGGAGAGTAAACTGTACCCATAAAAATGGACACAGTGATTTGAGGGGAAAACTGGAACGTCCCTGAAAAACGGACAGGGATCAATAACAGAAACCCCGAGAATCGGACAGTGGACAGAATGGGTAAGGATATGGTAGAATGTATCC
>JAFTCX010000052.1 GCA_017454485.1 Clostridia bacterium
AAAATTGCACTTCAAAAACTGCTTTGCACCCTGAAATTAGATTATTTTTCGTTAGAACAAGGCATAAAAATTGCGCAAGGCTGACGCCTGCGCAATTTTTTAACGCAGTTATTCACGAAAAAGAATCAATTTCAGGGCAAATACTTCCTTGCGGAAGGAGCCCCTTCCCGAAGTTTTTCAAGATTTTTTTGAAAAATGCTTTCTTTTCTTTGCTGTTTATGATAATATAAAATGAAACAATCAAAAGCCGAGGAAGCAAAAAGGGAAGTTGACTATGGATCAGGAAAAAAACACATTCAGCGAAGGGGTCGTTCCCGGCGGTCTGCGCACCGCGCCGGAGATCAAGCTGCTCATCTGCTATCTGCTCAAAGCGCTGCGCCGGCCGCTCACGCGCAGCCAGATCAACGAGATCATGCAGGAATATCCGGTCGCCAACTATTTTGAAGTCAACCAGGCGCTCAGCGAGCTGGTCAAAAACGGCAGTGTGCTCAGCGAGCTTTCCGGCGAAACGGAAACGCTGACGCTGCCCGGAAAGCTGCTGTTCGACGTGGAAACCATCGAGCGCTCTCTGCCGCGCTCCGTGCGCGAAAAGGCCATGTCCGCCGCGCTGCAGGTACTTACGCGCGAACGGATCAGACGCGAAAGCCGCACCGAGATCACAAAGCTTGCGCAGGGCTTTCATGTTCAGTTTACAATCAGCGATATGGACACCGAGTTGCTTTCGCTGAAGGTCTATGTGACGGATGAAGCGCAGATCGAAACGGTCAAGCGCAACTTTTACGCCAACGCGGCCGCGATCTATTCCGACATCATCTCGGCGCTCACGGTAGAATAACGAAAGGCGGGGAGCTTATGAAAAAGTTTTTGTTTTTTACCTTTTTGACCATTTTGCTGCTCGTCGGCGCTGCGGGCTTTTTGGGTCGTTACCTGCTGATGAACGACTATGTGGTCTTCATCGAAAGCTTCGGCGGCGGCGTGCTGACTGTGGATTCGCTGAACACCGAGGGCGAAGACAACAAATACCGTGTGGTTTGCAAATTCAACGAGCCGCTGACCGTCAACATCAACCCCGAGCGCACCTCCAAGCGCTACTATGACCTTGCGCGTCTGATCGTCAACGGCGAAGACGTGACCGATCAGGTCTCCATGCTGCAATACAAGACGCACGTTACAAAAAAGATGAGCATCATCGCAACGTTTGAACGTGTGGACGCCCCAACGGGCAGCACGGCAAGCACCTCCGCGGGCAGTGTGCGCGCGCCGAAGATCACCGCGACCAACAACACGCCCTATCTCGGCTCGCTCGGCGCCTATAACCTCGCCGATCCCGCGATCATCTATGACGAAAAGAGCAATTACTACTATGCTTTTGCGTCCGACAACTATGTTGTGCACTCCAAGGATCTCATCAACTGGACGGGCAAAACGAACTATTTTGATACCGTGATCACCGACGACGCCGCGCTTGCGCTCGATTTCAGCCAGTTCAAAAGCGTCAACGCCTGGGCGAAAAAGCACGGCTATGACGGCGATTTGAAATACTCCTCCCCCACCAACAACCGCAAGGTTCTTGCGCCCGATATCATTCAGTGGGGTAAAACGACTTATCTGTATTTCTCGCTTTGCAAAGAGGAAAACCACAACGAATCGGCCATTTTCTGCGTTTCCACAACAGATCTGGAAAGCGCGATCTCCGAAAAGAAATGGAAGGACTGCGGGCTGGTGCTTTCCACCTGCAGCGACGACAGCACTAAGGCAAACGCCGTGCACCCCGGCGTGTTTGAGGGCGCGGACGGCGGCCTGTATATGGTCTACGGCGGCTATTTCGGCAAAGGCAAGCTCTCCGGCGCGATCTATCTTGTGGAGCTTGACCCGAAAACGGGGCTGCTCAAAGAGGATTCGAGCGTGAACATGACCGGCGATCTGATTTCCACCGCCCACGGCAAGGAAACCTTCCGCGCCGGCACCCTGCTTGCCGACCCGGGCTCGGTTTCCGGCAAAGACAAGGCGCACGGCAGCGTAATTTCCGGCGCTGACATGATCTATTCGGACGACACGGGCTACTACTATCTGCTGTTGACCTACGGTGTGCCCGAACGCAACCAGAGCATCCGCGCGGCGCGTTCCAGAACCGTCACCGGCCCGTTCACCGACCCGGCGGAGCACGATTTAAGCCGCTTTGAAAGCACCAGCGCCCGCAACCAATATACAAAGGGCGTTCCGCTGCTTGCCGGTTACAACTTTGACAAGAGCAACAGCGGCGGCGTATCCTATGCCAATGTCGGCAAAGCCTCCCCCGGCAGCCCGACCGTTTTCCGCGACGCCGACGGCAACTGGTTCCTCGGCTCGCATTCCGAAATCTACTTTAAAGTGGAAGGCGTGCTCAGCACCGGCACAAACGCCGCAAAAACCGCCGAGCTGGATGTGGACGCAGCGCCGTCGCTGGAAGTGCGCCGGATGCTTTGGAGCCTTGACGGCTGGCCGACCGCCCTGCCCGAGGCCTTTGCAGGCGAAACGCTTTCGCAGGATGTGAAAACCAAGCATATGTACGGCAACTGGGATGTGATTGTCTTTTCGCGCAACGAGGAGACGGACATTTCCAAGATGGCCTGCAACCATTCCCAGACCGTTTCCATCATCGATTCCATCGCCATCAGCGAAAAGAACATTGCACGCTCCACCAAGGCGAGCCACCTGCACTTTTCCGCAAACACAGACGGCACGTTTGAGCTGCTGCTGGACGGCGACACCTATATCATCACCCCGGCCGTCTGTTGGGACTGGGAGCTTTCCGCCGGTGTGCTGACCTTTACGGGCACAGCGGAAAACGGCAATGTTGTTTGGGGCAAGAAGAGCTTTTCCTCCAAGATGGGGCTTTACACGAACACATTCGATTATCTGCTCTCGCAGGCTGAAGAAGAGACTGCGGCAACCTACCGGCAAAAGCTGAAAAAGATCGAGGGCAATCCCACGCAGGCGCAAATCGACAAATTGGCGATTCAGCTTGCGCGCGAAGTGCTCAAGGAGAACTGATAGAAAGGCAGGAGCCGCACGGTTCCTGCCCTTTTTGCGTTGTTTGAAAGAAGCGGAACCGCACCCGCGCTCCGGGGCCGCGGCGGGGCAAAAACGCTGCGCGCTTTTCGCGCAAGGGGGGGTACGGGCGGTTCCCGAAAAGCGAACATTTTTCTTAAAAATTCGCAAAAGAAAAGGAGCAGCTTTCCTGCCCCCTTGCGTGTGCGCCGAAGGCGCAGCCCCGCCGCCTCAACGGCCTTTTTTATTCTTTCAGCAGCCCCTGCCCGTCCAGATAGCGCCGCACCGCGTCCTGCCAGGGCGGCAGACGCGAAAAGGACGCTTCATCCAGGGAGCGGAAGGAAAAGCGCGAATTTATCGGCCGTTTGGCCGGCGCATCGTATTCCTCACTCGTCACAGGAACGACCGTCGTCGATTTGCCGCAAAGAGAAAGAACCGTTTCGGCAAGGAACGCCCAGCTGCATTCTCCTGTGTTCGCCGCGTGATAGATCCCGTAGCGCTCCGTTTCGATCATCTGTACAAGCAGCGAAGCGAGATCACGGGAATATGTCGGCGCACCGACCTGATCATACACAACAAACAGCTTTTCATGCGTCTCACTCAAGCGCAGAATGGTCGCAATGAAATTCGTGTTTTTTTCGCCGAACACGCCGGACGTGCGCACGATAAAATACTGCGCGCAGTGCTGCCGCACCGCATCCTCCCCAAGCAGCTTTGTTTTGCCGTAAACACACGCGGGCGCCTTCACGTCGTTTGTTTCCAGCGGCTCGTCGCCGTCGGCACCGAAAACATAATCTGTGCTGACATAAAGAAACTTACAGTGCGCGGCGTTTTTGGCAAGGTTTTTCGTTCCTTCTGCGTTGACGGCATAGCAGCGCGCCGGGTCGTCCTCCGCCTTGTCAACAGCGGTATAGGCCGCACAGTGAATCACGCTGTCAATTTCGGGATGCGCCGCAAAAAACGAATCCACCGCTGCTTTGTCCGTGATGTCGAGCTCATCCACGTCCACGCCGAGAAAACGCTTTCCCTGCGCGCGCAGCAAATCGCAGACGTCGCCGCCGAGCTGTCCGTTTGCACCTGTCACTAAAATCATCGTTCAGTCTCCATACGTAAAGTCCACATCGCTGTCGCAAAGCAGCGGCGCGTTTTTGTCTTTTTCCGAAAGAACCGGATCGTCCACGCCCCAGGGCACGGCGATCTGCGGATCGTCAAAGCGGATGCTGCGGTCGCTCTGCGGGTGGTAGTAATCGTCCACCTTATAGAACACCTCCACGTCTTCTGTCAGCGTGACAAAGCCGTGGCCGAAGCCCTTGGGCAAAAAGAGCATACGCTTGTTTTCGGCGGAAAGGCGCACCGCAACGTGCTGCAGATAGGTCGGCGACCCCTTGCGCAGATCGACCGCCACGTCGAGGATCTCGCCGCGGGTGCAGGAGAGCAGCTTGCTTTGCGCATGCGGCGTCTTTTGAAAATGCAAGCCGCGCAGCGTCCCTTTTTTTGCGGAAAAGCTGCGGTTGTCCTGCAAAAACCGCACATCAATGCCGCAGTCCTTGAGCGCGTCGGCGTTGTAGGATTCGTAAAACCAGCCGCGCGCATCGCCGAACACACGCGGTTCCAGCAGCTTGACGTCGGGAATGGATGTGGGAATCAGTTTCATAGGAACCTCCGGGAAATGAGAAGTGGGAAGGGGTCAGGGGTCAGGGGTCAGGGAACAGGGATTGAGGGATTGAGGGATTGAGAGATTGAGTGGAGTGCGGTCAGGCATCCAATGCGGCGAGGTTGCGCTGCATGAGCGTGAGATAGGTTTCGCCGTTTGCAAAGTCCTCGGCGGAGATCACATGACAGGAATACAGCGTTTCCACTCTTTTTCCGGCCGCTGCGGCAATCGTGTTTGCCACCGCGCCGTTGCTCAGATCGACCTTGAAAATCACAGGCGTGTTTTCCGCCTTTGCCTTGTCGATCAAAAAACCGACCGTATGCGGATTCGCGTCGCTTTCCGCCGAGCAGCCCGGAAACGCCGCGTAAAACGAAAAGCCGTAACGCGTCATGAAATACTGGAACGGGAAGCGGTCGCCGACAATGAACGACTGCCCCTGTTTCTTTTTTGCCAAAGCGAAAAACGCATCGTCAAGCGCCTGCAGCTTCGCCGTGTAATCCGCCGCTCTTGCGCGGAAGGAAGCCGCATGAGCGCTGTCTGCCGCACAAACGGCGTCGCAGACCGCAGCGGTGATTTTTTGCGCGTTGAAAACGGACGTCCAGACGTGTTCGTCATAGGGTTCTTCCTCTTCTTCCTCGGCCTCCTTCTGCATTCCTTCGAGCGCCTGCTCCTCCTGCAGCTCGACCACGTCCATCATTCGAACGATTTTCATGTGCGACGTATCGAGAGAAGAAAGGATGTCCTTGGCCCAAACGTCGGATTCACCGCCGCCATAGACGAACACATCGCACTGCTCAAGCTGCAGCAAATCGCCGGGCGTCGGCTCAAAGGTGTGGCTTTCCTCGCCGGGCGAAAGCAGCATCGTCACTTCGGCGTCGTCACCGCAGACCGCACGCGCAAAATCAAACGGCGCGAACGAGGTCGTAACCACCGAAAGCTTTTTGGCCTCTTTCACAGAAACTCCGCCGAAAAACGGCAGTGCCGCGCCGCACAAAAGCAGCAGCACCGGCACCGCCGCCAGCACGCGCCGAAAGCGGAACAGCTTTGAGCGCTGCGGCAGATTCAGCACCGCGCCGAGCAGCGCGAACGCGGCGAGGAAGGCGATGTTCACGCAAACAACGCTTGCGCCCGTCGGCGCTTCCAGCTTTACGGAAACAACCAGACCGAGCACAAAGCACACCACCGACACAAGCACGCTCATGCCCACCACGCGGCGAAAGCTCTTGCATACGCGCATGGAGGTAACGGTGGGGAAGATGATCAGGCTGGAGATCAGCAGCGCACCCATCATGCGCATACCGACCACAATCGTCACAGCCGTGAGGATGGCGATCAAAAAGTTATATGCCTTCACATGTGTGCCGGTCGCCTTTGCAAAGCTTTCGTCAAACGTGACGGCAAAGATTTCCTCATAAAACACACAGAACAGCACGATGACCGCCACGGAAAGCAGCACAGAAAGCACCACATCGCCGCGGCTCATGGCGAGGATGCTGCCGAACATATAGTTATAGATATCCACATTCATGCCGGTCGTCATCGATGTGACCATCACACCGACGGCAAGCGCCCCTGTGGAGATCAGCGCAATCGCGGCGTCGCCCTTCAGCGCGCCCTTTTCATTCATTGCAAGCAGCAAAAACGCCGCCAGCACCACGATCGGGATGGAAAAATACAGCGGCGCAATATTAGCCGCGCAGGCAATCGCCAGCGCACCGAAACCCACATGCGACAGCCCGTCGCCGATCATGGAAAAGCGTTTGAGCACAAGGCTCACGCCCAAAAGCGCACAGCACAGCGAAATCAGCACACCGACAACCAGCGCACGCAGCATAAAGGAATGGGAAACAAAAAAGTTCAAAAGCTCAACCATGACTGCCGCCCTCCGTAAACTGCCGATAGAATTCGCTTTGCCGGTAGGCTTCCACCGTGCCGAAAAACGCGCTGCCGTTCTGCATATGCAAAATATGCGTGCCGAGCGTCAAGCACGCGGAAAGGTCGTGGCTGACCATCAAAACCGTGATGCCCATCGAACGGTTGATTTTTGAAATCAGGCTGTAAAACTCCGCCGTCACAAGCGGGTCGAGCCCCGTGACCGGTTCATCGAGCAGCAGCAGCTTTTCTGTGGCGCAAAGCGCCCGTGCCAGCAGCACCCGTTGCTGCTGACCGCCGGAAAGCTCGCGGTAGCACCTACTTTTGAGCGGCAGGATATCCAGCTTTTCCATATTGTCTTCGGCGCGTTTGCGCAGCGCACGGCTGTAAAACACGCCCGTTTTTGACGGCAGACACCCCGACAGCACGACCTCCGCCACACTCGCGGGAAAATCTCGCTGCGCCGTCGTCTGCTGCGGCAAATAGCCGATCTGCTTTTTCTTCAGCCCGTCGCCAAGATGCAAGTGGCCGCTGTAGGTCTCCTTGAGGCCGAGGATGGCCTTGACCAGCGTGCTTTTGCCGCTGCCGTTTTCGCCGACGATGCACAAAAAATCGCCGCTTTCCACCGTAAAGTTGATATCGGTGGCAACAACGTGGTGTTCATAGCCGAGCGAGACGTTCTTACATTCAATCAGCGCCATGTCGTCCCTCCTTCAAGCAGTCCTCACAAAGGCCGACCAGCAGCGACTGCGCGTTGTCCACGCGAAAATGGTGCGCTTCAAAAATGTGCGCGTTCACCTGCTGCATCTCGTCGCAGTCTAAATGAATATACCTGCCGCACCCGGCACACTTCAAATGCATGTGGTGTGCACAGTCTCCGGGATCGGGCACATATTGAAAGGTAGCGCAGCGGCCGCTTTCGGGGCTGAATTTGCGCACCCTGCCCTGTGAAAGCAAGGCCTCAAGGTGCCGGTAGACGGTCGTGCGGCCAACCTTGCCGCCGTTTTCATTGATCAAAGCGGTGATCTCGTCCACAGTCAGCGGACGGTTGGAAGCAGCTTGCAGGCTTTCTAAAATCGCCTGCTTTTGTTTGGTCTGATAGGTCGTTTCTCTCATCATATCACCTTGCAAAAACGAAACTGAATTTCATTTTCACATTGTAGCACAGAGGGACGAAAATGTCAATGGGGGGTCACTTAATCCCTTAATCCCTTATTCCCTTATTCCCTTAATCCCTTATTCCCTCAACGAAACTCCTTCCACTCTCAACGCATCCCTCGCTTTCACCGTTCCGCCAAACCTTCGTCCTCTTCCAGCAGGCACACCGCATGGGCTGCAATGCCGTCGCCGCTGCCGGTAAAGCCGAGCCCCTCCTCGGTTGTTGCCTTCACGCTCACGCGATCGATCCCCACGCCGCACGCAAGGGCGATGTTTTGGCGCATCGCGTCAATATAAGGGCGCAGCTTCGGCCGCTGGCAAAGAACCGTGCAGTCGATGTTGCCCACGCGAAAGCCCGCCGCATTCACGGTCAGCACCACCCGCTGCAGCAGCAGCAAGCTGTCCGCGCCGGCAAAAGCGGGGTCACTGTCCGGAAACAGCACGCCGATGTCGCCCTTTGCCGCCGCGCCGAGCAGCGCATCCGCAACCGCGTGCAGCAGCACATCGGCGTCCGAATGGCCAAGCAGCCCTTTTTCAAACGGGATCTTCACGCCGCCGAGGATGAGGTCTCTCCCCTCGGTCAGACGGTGTACATCATAGCCGTGTCCGATTCTCATACTTCCAGCTCCTTTACCAGCTCTAAGAATTCATCTTTTGTCACAAAACAGTTGAGCACTTTTACAAGATTGCCCGTCGAAAGCCGTTCCGGCAGCGCCAGCTTTTGCAGCAGCCGCTTTCGCTTTTCGCTGCTGTTCGCTTTGCCGGAAAGCCCGTGCTCATAAAGATCGAGCGTTGTAATGCTTTCACGCGGGGCGGCGCTTTCCTGCGCTGTAACGCCCGCTTTTCGAAACGCCTCCAGCAGCACGTCCTGCGCAATGCCCTCCACGCCGAGCTTGCCCTCCGCGCCAGGTGCGCGCTTGCGCTTTTCCTTGCCGAACACATCGGGGATATACACATGCGTCACACTGCCTTCGGGCACAGCCGAGCGCAAAAACGAGCGGATCAAAAACCCGGCGGAATCGCTGTCGGTCAGCACGATGATGCCCCTTGTTTTTGCCAGTCGCCGCAGCAGCGCCTGCTTTTCCTTATCTTTAAAAATGCCGAAGCCCTCCGTTGTGAGGATCAGCGCATCCACCACATTCGCCAGCCGGATGGCGTCGTATTTTCCTTCCACGATCACGGCCTGGCTGAGCTTCAGCATTTTGTTTCTCCGTTCATGATCAGCAGCAGGCGCACCATCAGCGTTTCCAAAATCAGCGCGCCGCTTTCCCCGGTGCTTTTCAGCTTTTGATCCGCCTTTTGCAGCTCTTTCAAACACGCACGGATCTGCGGCAAGCTGAGCTTCGCCGCGTCGCGGGCGGTGTAGGTCAGAGCGAAGGCGCGGTTTTTATAGTTGAACACCTCTGCCAGCGGCTGGGTGGAGCCGCAGCAGGTCAGGGCGACCTTGACGCGGTAGAGATCAACGAACGAGGAGATGATCGTACCGAGGATGAAGTTCGGCTCCGTGCGCAGCGTCAGAAGGACGTCCAGCACCTGATGCGCTTTTTCAAAGTTATGCTGCAGCAGCGCACGCGTCAGATCATACACCCGCGCGTCAAGCGTCTTGACCGCCAAAAGATCGATCTGCTCCTTCGTGATCTCCCCTTTGGCATAGGCGCAGATTTTGGAAAGCTCGGTCAAAAGGACGTTGAAATCATCGCCCACACAGGAGACAAGATACTGCGCCATTGCAGGAGACAGCGTGCTGTCGCGCTTTGCCGCAGCGGCCATGAGCGGCTTATACAGCTCCTGTCCCTTGCGGCGGTTCAGTTCGCATACCGCGCCTGCGGCTTCAAACATTGCACGCAGCTTTTTTGCGTTTTTGCCGAGTCCGTTTTGCATTTGCCGAAAGATCACAACCGCCGATTCCGGCAGCGCCTGCAGCGATTCTTCCAACGTTTTCAGCGCCTTTTCGTTCAGCGTGTCCAGCGGATAATCGTCCACCAGAATGCAGCGCCGCTCGCTGAGCATCGGCAGCGTGCCCGCGCGGTCAAACACATCGCGCAAATCGGCGTTTTTGCCCGCGTACTGCTCAAAATTCAGCGCGCGAAACGCCTCTTGCACCGCCTTTTCGCAAAGCAGCATCGCATACTGCTGCTTGAGATAATCCTCGTCACCGATGATCAGATAAGCGCGCAGAAACGCGCCCTCCTTCAAATGGCGGCGGAGTTCTTTTTCATCAAAATGTGCCAATCGTTTTCACCTCGCAAAAGCATACTGCCGGTTTTTGAAATCTCCAGCAGCAGCGTGTCGTTCGCTGTTGAAATCGCCGACGCCGCAGCGTCTGTATGTATTCTTTCCGCACCGGCGGAAAAGGTCAGCAAATGTTCATCGGACAGCAGCATCGTCTGCCCGCGTCCGGAAAGAAGCACACCGTTTGACAGCACGCGCACGTCAAAATCGTCAAAGAAAAAGCGCTTTTCGGTGTTCGTGCCGCCCTTTTGAAAAATGTGTTCCGGCTGCAATCGCGCACAAAGCAGCGCGTCGTTTTCGCCGCCGGAAAGCACAGCGTCAAGCAGCCGCACACCGGACTGCTCCAGCGTATCCACGGCGAGCGCAGCGTGATAATCGTCGCAGTCAAACTGCAGCAGCGCCGCGTCGTTTCCCTTTTTGAGCAGCACACAGCTCCCCTGCCCGACCTGCAGCATCCAAAGGCGCACCGTGCCGCGTTCGGTCATTGCCGGAACCAGCGTGCAAAGCAGAAACAGCACAGCGAACAGCACGCAAAGCGCACGCTTTTTGCGCCGTCGCAGCTTTGACAGAAAAAGAAGCAGCAGTGCGCAAAGACACACGGAAACGCCAAGCGCGGGCAGGGCCGAAAATTTTTCCATATGCAGCGCGGCAAACGGCAGCGCCGACACAGCGGCGGTGAATTTGAGCGCGAGCAGGGAAAGCAGGTTTGTGAGCGTGCAAACGAGCGTGCCGAGCAGCGGAACGCCGCCAAGCAGCAAACTCGCCCCGGCGCAAAGCAGCAGCGGCGTCGTCAGCGGCAAAAAGAACAGGCCGGAAAGCACGCCGACAAGCGAAATGCTGCCGAAAAAGTAAATCAACACCGGCGCTGTCACCACGGGAATACACACGCTCACGCACACCGCTTCTGTAATCGCGGTCACCAGCCGCCGCACACGCAAAGATTTGAAATGCCGAGGCCGCAGCAGCCGCGCAGACAGCGGAAACGCGAGTGCAAAGATCGCGGCTGTGGAAAGCACCGAAAGCAAAAAGCCGACATTGCCGCTCAAAAACGGGTCCAGCAGCAAACAGACAATCACGGAAACGCCGAGGCTGTTCAGCCCGTCGCTTTCGCGCCGCAGCAAACCGCCGAACAAAAAGATCAGCAGCATGAAGCCCGCACGCAGAATGGAGCCGGAAAACAGCGCAAACGCCATCACGAGCAGCGTCACGATCATACTGAGCACCGTTGTCAGCCGCAGCGAAACCCCGCGGCGGCGCAAGAGGGTATAGAATCCGAGCACCCAGACCGACAGATGCAGCCCCGAAACGGCCAGCAGATGCGCGGCGCCGGCCACGCGGAACGCGCGGTAGCTTTCGGCGGAAAGAAAGGCTTTGTCGCCGAACAACAGCGAGATCAAAAGTCCCGCCGTGTCGCCCGAAAAGCGCGTGCGCAGCGTTTCGATCGCCGATTGCCGCAGCGCGAGAAAGCGCCCGAACAGCGGCAGATGTGCGGCCGCAATCCGTTCTGCGCGGGACGTGGGATAAGCGCCGAGGAACAGCCGCCGGCTTTGAAACGAGCGCCGCACCGCTTTGTTTTCGCCGCCGAGCGCATACACGGTGCCGGAAAACCGCACGGTATCCCCCGGGCGCAGCTCCGACGCAAAATCACAAAACCGCGTTTCCTTTGCCGGCAGCGACAAGCGCGCGTTTCCGGGCGCCGTTTTGCCGTTGACAGTCAGCTTCGCCGTCACATAAACGCGCTTTTTGTTTTCGCTCACCTGCGGAAACGATGTCACACGCGCCGAGACTGCAGCGTTTTCCCCGGCCGATTCCAGCGCCGGCGTCAAAACGAACAGAAACGAAAAAAGAAACAGCAGACATCCGAGCAGCGCAGCACCGCTCACGGTGCACAGCCGAAGGGAACGTCTGCGAAAAAAGAAGCCGAGCGCACACAAAAAGCACACGCCGCACAAAACAGCAAGCAGCACTGCCGCTTTTGCCGTTCCGAGCAGCGAAAGGGTCGCCATGGACCCGAACAGCGCAAAGCCTGCCACGGCAAGCGGTCGCCGCAGTTTGCGCGGTTGTTCTGCGTTCGGCTTTCGCATCTTTGCTTATTTGAAAAACAGCGGAAGCTCTTCCAAAAAGATGATGTCGTCGCGCTTGGCCGCGTCGCCTTCGGCAAGGATGGCGGCTTTGCCGACAATGTTGGCGTCAAAGCGGCCGACCAGCGTTTCAATGGCAGTCAGCGATTCGCCGGTGGAGATCACATCGTCGATGATGAGCACGCGCTTGCCGCGCATACGTTCGCCTTCAAGCGAATCGAGATAGAGCGTCTGCATCCGGTCGGTGGTAATGGAGCGCACATGCACGGAAACGGGATCCACCATATAAAGCTTTGCGCCCTTGCGGCAAATCAAATAGGGCTTGCCGCTTTGCCGCGCCATTTCATATGCAAGGGGGATGCCCTTCGCTTCGGCTGTCACGATATAATCAAAATCCGGACATTTTTTCAAAAGCTCCGCCGATGCGGCCACGGTCATTTCCACATCACCGAAGATCACGAAACCGGCGATATCCAGATGCGCATTGACCTCACAGATCGGCAGGCGGCGGGTCAGTCCGGCAATTTTCATTTCATAGGTTTTCATGTCAAATGCTCCTTTGGGCTGAAATACGTTTTTATTATACGAGGTTCAGGCCGGAAAGTCAAGGAAAAAATGCGAGGCGGCGCAGGGACAGGAAGCGGGAGGCAGGGATTGAGGGATTGAGGGAATAAGGGATTGAGGGAATAAGTGAAGTGTGGAGTTTGGAGAGTTGAGAGTGGAGAGATTGAGGAAGGGGGTGAGGGATTGAGGGGTTGAAGGATCAAGAAAATAGAATAAAGAAAATTGTTAGTTAAGCTGGGCACAACCAAAAGAGAAAAGGGTTCTTGAAAGCTGTAGAAGGAAGGAATAGGAGATGAAATATGTGTTTATTCGACCACTCCTACGCTGAATCCTAAAGCCCTTAACACCTTAACACCTTAATCCTGGACTTGTCAAGAAAAGTGCAGTCGAAAAACACACAAAGAAGCTTCGCGTTGGAAGAACGACCATGTTTTCCGCAGTGGAGCGTAGCGGAACAGAGTAAAACATGGTCGTGCGGCGGCGTCAGGCGGCCGCACGCGTCGCAAGGTTGCGATACACAACCGGCGGAAAACCTTCCGGATTCGCTGTATAGACTCTGATGTTGTTGTAATAAACAAACACATAGCGGAAAACCATGGTTT
>JAFTCX010000053.1 GCA_017454485.1 Clostridia bacterium
AAAATTGCACTTCAAAAACTGCTTTGCACCCTGAAATTAGATTATTTTTCGTTAGAACAAGGCATAAAAATTGCGCAAGGCTGACGCCTGCGCAATTTTTTAACGCAGTTATTCACGAAAAAGAATCAATTTCAGGGCAAAAACTTCCTTGCGGAAGGAGCCCCTTGGGGCGTCCTTTTTTTGATGCATTTGCCTTGTTTCTGTGCGCTTGGAATGACAGTTTTCAAAAAAATTGTTGTCTTTCGAAAGGTTGTCTTTCTCTTGGAATCTATTATATAATATGTATAACTGTAAAGTATGAGAGGGGTGGCTGCGCTTTTGATGTTCAAGTCAACACCGGCACAGAGAAAGATCAAAGACGTGTTTTATGCCGAGCTGCTGGAAAAACCGTATCGAAGGATCAAAGTGTCCGATATCGTGGAAAAAGCGCAGATCAACCGCTCCACGTTTTATAAAAACTATGAAGACGTAATCCATCTTTACTGCGCGCTGTGTGACGCGCTGCAGGAACAGATTTTTTCCTTGGAGCCGCCGCAAATTATGGATAAGCACGACCTTTATGTCTATTGCGAACGACTGCACCGATCCGTGCGCGCCCACATGGATGAGATTCGGCTGCTGGGCGGCGAACACGGCTCCATCCACTTTCTGTATGAACTCAGCGACGCGTATCGCAGACGCATGGAAGCGGCGGCGCAGAAATACGGAATCGCCGTGAGCGAAGAGCTTTTGCAGGCCTACGGCAGCATGATGTGCGTTTGGCTGAACAACGAGATCTACGGTACGCTTTGGCAATCATATCTGTATCGGGACTACAGCACAGGGGCGGTCGATTTGTCTAAAACGCTGTTTGAAAATGTGGCGAGCCTGCTGTCGATGGACTACAAAGGAAAACCGGAGTTTCATTACGCGCTGGTGTTCTCCTGGGTAAAGCTGGGTGGGCCTTCCAAACAAAAAAAGCCGACGGTCACGGCGCTTTTGGAAACGGCGGGCATCAGCCGCACAGAGTTTTACTTGTTTTATAAAAACATCGAAGCGTTTCATGCCGCGTATTTCGACCGTCTGATTTTTACGGCAGTGCATTTCGGCTATCGTGTGTGCATCAGCTTGCCGGAGCGGGCGGCAGATCTGGTGGAACGGTTTTTGGAGCTGAACTATCAGATGGTGAAATCCTCTGTGCAGTCGGTTGCAGATAACGGACAGATGATGCTTTATTTTTCGGCGCTGGTTTACATCCTGACCGCGCAGTTCACAGATACAAAGCAGCTTTATCTGACAGAAAAGCAGCGTATGACGCTGATGACTTTGATCGGCGCTAAGGGAATGTACTGCTTAAACTACTACCTTGGGATCATCAACAAGCAGGCGATGCTGCTGGGCTTGCAGCGGGTACATCAAATGGCGTTGGAAAAAGCGCAGTCAGACGGGCTTCCCCCCTCATTGCGCTTCCGGAAGAAACAGAATAAGGGCTGTTCACGAACCTTCGGGTTTCGCAAAACAGCCCTTTTCTTTAGGCGTATTCGTAGTTCTGAACGTTATTTTTTTGGCTGCCGCAGCCGCTCGGTGTTGAGCAGTCCGAGCCGTTTCGCCTGCAGCACGGTCTCCATCTGCAGCAGCGAAATGTTGCCTGCCGCCGCGAGAATGCCGGACAGAATGTCGAAAAGCATGGAGTCGATGATGGCCTGCTGCGGAATGCCCAACCAGGTGAAGAGCACCGCAAACGCCAACAGGTTCGCACCGGGCACCGGCGGGGTGGTCACAAACAGGAGCTGCACGAAAAACACGATTGCAACGAGCCAGAACAGGTTGAAGCTGACGTCGTAGGTGAGCGCGGCGAACACTGTGAAGATCAGCGTGCCGATGGCCGTGAACGGCATATACAAAACGAGGCCTTGCGGCAGACTGACTTTTGCAAAATTGGCGTCCACTCCCAGCAGCCGCACGCAGCCGTTTTGCGCCGCAGGCAGCGTTTCGTCCAGTGTGCCCGAGCGCAGGGTCAGCAAAAACGGAGCAGCCAGCTTTTGCACCATTACGCGGAACGAAACGTGCATGCGCACGCAGAACAGCGCGACGCAAACCAGCAGCAGCAAAGCCGTGATGCCGGCCGAAAGCAGCAGCGGCTTCCAGGTGTTCACCAGCAGCTTTGTCTGCCCGGTCCAGATCTCAAGGCAAAGGAACAAGCCGACCATCACCGGCACAACGGCGCTGAATCCCTTTGCGGTCTGCAGACCGAGCACGTTGACCTGCCGGATGCCGTTTTTCAAAGCGTTCACGTGCTCGCCGGCGGTAAGCATCACGCCGCCGAGCAGCAGCGCCAGCAAAAAGAGCTGCGGCGTGTCGGAGTTGATGAAGGGTTCAAAGATGTTGTTCGGCGTCAGCATCTGCAGCAGGTGCCGCCATTCTTCAAAAAGCTCTTGCACGGTCAGGTGGGTGTTGATCTCCTTGAACAAAAAGAACGGCGCAGTGCAGAGCTGGGAAACGGCGACGAGCAAAAAGCTGAAGCAAAAGTAGCGCCCAACCGTGTGCACGGTGCTGCCGCCCTGCCGGGTGATGCCGGTGGAGTTGAGCATTGTGGTGACGACCATCAAAAAAACAATCGGACCGGCGGCGGCCGTCAGCAGCTTGATCCAGATGTCAAAGACGGGGGAGAGGAACAGATCGACGACGGTTTGTTTCGCCGTATCCGGCAGCAGCCACAACCCGAGCAACCCGGCGGCGCAGCCGATTGCGAACGCAAGCAGCGTTTTCAGCACAGGATTCATCTGCTTGACCGGCAGCGCCAGACGCAGTTGATTTTTTCCGTAGCTGTAGCTGTATTTCGGCGTCAGTCCGAGCGCTGTCATCAGCGAGCTGTTCCAGCTCCCGAGTTCTTCCGCCGTTTCGCTCAGCGGATTGAACGGCTGCCCTTTGATCTCCACGCGCAGTGTCGGCCGCCGAAGGGACGGGTCGATCGCGGCGGCAACTGCCGTGCTTTCGTCAAACTGTTCCTGCATACGCAGCAGAATTTCCTCTGCCGAAAGGCAAACGCGCAAGCAGGATTTGCGGTCAGCTTTGAACGACTGCATCTGCGTTTGCAGCCATGCCGAAAAATCTTCGATCCCTTTTGCCGAAAGATCAAAGGCGGCATCTCGGGGTTTCACAATCATTGGTCTGCTCCTTTCCTGATGTGCGCCGCGAGTAAGGCTTTTTTAGGAAAACCGGACGCAGTTCCGTCTTGCGTCCGGTAAAGGTCATTCCTCTTGCTTGGAAACGGCTTCCTGAATGGCGTTGATCAGCGCTTCCTTTGCTGCACGCTTTTCCGAAATGGCGTCAAACAGGAACTTTGTCAGCGCCTTGGCGGCAACTTCATTGCTTTGAGCGGTCGGGTGACCGTGCAAAACAACGCCGAGGCGTGCCATGTCAAAGTTGAGCGGGGTACACAGCACGCTTGCGCCGTCGTTCTTTTTGTTGAACGCCTTCACCGCTTTTTCAATGTGCGGATACATCTTGTCGTTCATGTCGCCGAGCACGCAGACGATCGGCACGCCCGGATTCTTTTCGCGCACAAGTTCCAGCAGCTCCATATACGCCTTTTCAAATTCCTTGCGGCGCTCCTTGTTTGTGCAGTAGGTGTGGTCGTTGGTGCCGAGGTTGATGACGATCAAGTTCGGCAGCGGCGACGGGAAGAACCACTGCGGCGTTACGCCGCCGACAGACAGGCAGTCCACGGCTTTGTCGTACTGCTTGGCGAGCACGTTTTCGCTGTTGATCTTTCCGGTGCTTGTCCAGCCCGAAACAACGCCGTAGCCGGAATAGGCAATGCCGTAGCTTTCCGCGTCCAGCGCTTGCGCGGTGAGGAAGGCGTAGGTTTTGCTGTAGTTCTCCGTGCGGGTGGAAAACTCGCCCTTGCGCTTTTCGTGGTCAACGCCGAAGCCGGCGGTGATGGAATCGCCGATGAATTCAATGACCTGCTTGCTTCGCTCGGTGGGCAGAATGTCCATACTGCCGTATAGCCGCACGCCGGAGATGCCGACACACGAATACATGGATTCCGACAGCTTGATCACACGCACAATCGCTTCGTTGTCGAACGCATAAAACGGCACAGCAACGGTTTGTTCGGCGCTTTCCAGCACAGTATCGACGACCATTTCATCGTTGACGAATACCGCAATGCGCGGCTTGTGCTGCTCCTCCAGCGCGTCGCCGTTTTCCACCAGCATGTCCAGCGAAAGGGACGTGCCGTTGCAGCGAAATTCGACCCCGCAGCCGGAAAACGAGAACCAGAGCGCGCCGCGGGCGGGGTAGGTGCGGCCGATGGGGCGCACATGATCGGCGTCTGCCGAAAACTCCAGCAGGCGCATGGAATCATAAGTCACGGGTACGCGTTCGGTTTCGTTTGTGTTTTCCCGTGCAGGTGCAAACGCCTGCCGAACAGTGCTGCTGCCAAAAAACAGCAGGGCGCCGACAAGGATCAGAACGGCAAGGCTGAGCACGATCGGTTTCCATCTGAGTTGCATGAAAAAGCTCCCTGAAGCGGATACATAAGGTATCCATAGTATACCTTACTATTTTAGCACATTTTGTCGAACAGGTCAATCCTTTTTTCACGCGGCGCAGGGAATCCGCAAAACCGGCCGGCAAAGCAGCAAAAACTGTTTTTGAAAAATTTGAAAAAATGCGATTGAAAAATTTGCAAAAAACTCTTGACAATTTCTGCGAACGGTGGTATAGTATGTAGGCAGTCGCGAGAGTGGCGGAATAGGCAGACGCGCACGTTTGAGGGGCGTGTGGGGTGACTCGTACGGGTTCAAGTCCCGTCTCTCGCACCAATACTTTTGGTCCCGAAGTCCTTGATTTTACAAGGACTTCGGGAATTGTCTTTTATGGACGGAAAAACAAGGTATTTATCGTGGTATTTACATTGTATTCCCTCAATCTGTTATAAATTGGAAGGAAAGATCGTAAATACCATTAAATACCACAGGAGACATTCAAAAGCTTTGCAACCTCATCGATTGCCTGTGCGTTTGCCTGCTGCACGGCGTGGGCGTAGATATTGAGCGTTGTGCTGGTTTGCGAATGACCGAGAATTGCAGAAATCGTTTTGACATCCATTTTTGCATTGATGATTCCGTTCGTTGCAAATGAATGCCGAAAAGCGTGAAGACCGTGAAACGCCAGATTGTGCGCTTTGCAAAACTTCTGCAGCCACCAGTAGGGCGTGCGCGGATTCATCGGTCTGCCATCCCACTGCGTAAACAGTCGATCCGATTCCAACCAAAGGTCACCGCATTGCACCCGCTGTTTGTTCTGTTCAAACTTCAGCTTTTTCAAAGTCTGCAAGAGCAGCGGCGGTGCAATGATCGATCTTCGGCTGGATTTTGTTTTTGTTCCGCCTGTATAAACGCCGGTTTCCTTATTCCGATAATTGCTGGTGCGCACAATGGAAAACAGACCTGTTTCAAAGTCAATGTCGTGCCATTCCAGTCCGAGTGCTTCGCTGATGCGCAATCCGCAGAAAGCGAGAAAGAAAATGCAGGCTACATACTTGATCGGTGCTTCATTTGCAAGCGTTTGCAGCAGAGCCTGCTCTTCTTCCAGTGTGTAGACCTGGATATCTTTCTTTTCTTCCTTGGTGGTTTCAACACCGACACATGGATTTCGATCAATCATGCCGCATTTGATCGCGTAGCGCATCACATCGGAAATAAAAGTCAGGTAATGCTTTTGTGATTCTTGACCTAAGCCTTTGCCTGTTTTCCGGTTGACGCCGTCTTTACCCAAGCTCAAAATAAACGCCTGCACGATTCGAAAATTGATTTCATCTACCGGCAGATGTCCAATCGCCTGATAGGTGCGTGCTCGAAACTCTTTCATGCGTTCCAGTGTGCTGACGGCCAGTGTTTTGTTCTGTTCCACCAACTCCAGCCATTCGTCGGCCAGTGTGGCAAACTTCACTTTTCTGTCAACGATCCGGCCGGTTTTGACCTTTTCCTCGAAAAGAAACGCTTCGATCTGTGCTTGCCTTTCTGCTTGTTTCAGGGTAAGAGACGGATCAGGATGCCACGTCATTTGCTTGAGAATTTGCTTTCCACGATAGTCGTACCCGCAGGAAACGCGAATGTTAAAACTGAGTGCTCCTTTCTGATTGGTTCTTTTGATAATAGTTGCCATATTGTACACCTCACTGAACGTTCGTTGTACAACAATGGGTAGCGCGCTCATTATAGCATGACAACCATGAAAAAAGCAAGTCCATGTTGATTAGACGTTTATGTTCGATCGTAACCGTTTCAATCGCACCTTCTTTGACCAGCCGGCGCAAAACCGACACCGTGATCGACGTATTCGGATCTATAGATTTGATCTCTTTAAAGGCCTGCGGGATCGTCCGCATGCGGGGCAGGGCAGCAGTTGTCATTACATGGTTCCTTTCATTTTTGATTTCCATTGTCATCTTGCATAACCCCCTCTGCTTCTGCTTTTCATCTGCTTCTGCCTTGCTTCCTGCGTGGCCGCAAGCTCGGTGATCTGCTGCTGCTTTTGCTCCAGCTCCGGCTCGTCTTTGACGATGCTGTCGCAGATGTGGATGTGTTTGTGCATGAGCGCAAGACGCTGTGTCAAAAGCGAAATCTCATCCTTGTATTCGCTGATCTTTTCCGAATCGTCCGCACGCACTGCCCGCTTCAGCGCGTTGCGGAACCGTTGCCGTGCCTCGTTCAGTTCTCCGATTTCGGCTTCGCATTCCGATTTGTAACGCAGCACATCGGTGTCCGAATAAAGGTCATAATCGAGCATCAGATTCTGCTGCTCGACCCGTTTTTCAAACTTGCGGATCTCGTCGGCCATCAGCCGGTACATCGCCCGGTTTTGATCCGGACAAGCACGGACGGTCTGCATCGTGGCAACGATATTGACCACCAGCGTTTGCCAGTTATCGTATGTGAACACATAGTCCTTTGCCGGAATCTGCGGCGGAATTTCCGGCAGCGGGCGAACGTCCCAGCCGCGGAAATAGGCACGCAGATTTTCTTCGCTGTATGCCGGATCGAGGTTGATCATCCGCTTGCCGTTCGGAAACGTCGCGTGATGGATATACAGATATTTGCGCGGCTGTGTGAACCAGTAACCCATCGCCTGCATTTCTCGGATGAACTGTTTAAAGGTATCACTCCATTGCATCGCGGTCTGAATGTCGAACCGCACCGCGTCATATTTGGAAGGCCGTCCTTTCTTTTTTGCCATATATTCGGGATAGCTCAATCGCTTCGACGGACTCGGCTGTTCGATCACGGACAGCGCATACTGATAACAAAGATCATCCGATAGTTCACGGAATTTCAGATAGTTTTCTTTGCAGCCATTGTACTTTTTGCCGTCGGCAAATGACACCGAATTGCAAAGCAGATGGTTGTGAGTGTTATGCTGTAAAGGGTGAAATGTGTATCACCCAAATACAACATAGCCGGGCAGCGCATTTGTGACAAAAAGCAGACGGTTATGGGAAAGGAGAAAACGTATCCGCACATCAACCGTGAATGTAACACAAACGCGAAAGGAGTATCGTTATGAATCTACCGAAAACCTATATTGACGAACGAACCGGCATCGAATACACCCTTGTCGGTGACGTCTATCTTCCCTTCTATTCCGAAAACGAAGATGAGGAAAAAATATACATAGGGTTATGGGGCAAACGGCACCGGGACTATCTCAAGGAATACAAACCGACCGTTTACCGTGAATTGCTTTTCAGCGGCAAATTGACAACATACCTCGCCGATATTGACAAACAGGCAGAAGAAATGTACCACCT
>JAFTCX010000006.1 GCA_017454485.1 Clostridia bacterium
CCCCCCCACCCACCCGGGCGCGGCGCAAGGCGGCGGCGGGCCCGCGCGGCAGAAGCCGCGCGGAACACGGCGCACCGCGCCTTGTTTTCGCATCGCGCGATGCGCGATGCGTCCCGCCGCCGCCCGTGCGGGGCTGACGCAGTCAGCCCCGCAAAAAGCGGTCGCCGCTTACGGCACATACACCGCTTCGTCGCAATAGAAGAACGCATACGGCTGCTTGATGCTGCCGAAATCCGGCGCAAGCTCCATCCCCTGCGGATTGCGCACCTTGCCGTCAGGCGTGAGCACAAATTCCGTCTGCCCGCCGAAATACAGGAAAAGCAGCTTTTCGCCCTTGTGTTCGTTTAAAAACGCACCGAAGTCACGGAACCACGCGCCGCCGAACGCCGGTGTGGCATAGATTTTGCCGTTTTCCTGCACCAGCGTCACGATGGCAACCAGCTCGTCGCCGTTCCAGACCGGATAATCGCGGAAATTCTGACGGATGGCACAGACCGGCGGCGTCTGTTTTCCGGAATTGGCAAAATTCTCAAAGTAAACATGGCTGTAACCGCGGTCGCTGACACGCAAATTTTCCGCAGGCACGCCGGAGGCGGAAAGCGCGCTTTGCAGCCAGGACAGATTGTCTTTGAAATAGACGTTGGCCTGTTTGTCGGTCAGCTTTTCGCCGCTGCGCTTGAGCTGCTCTTTTGCGCTTTTTTCCGGCAGCACATACAGGTCGCTGTTTCCGCCGGAGAGGATCGCGCTTGTGGTGCAGTTCTGCGTGGTGCTCGGCTGTTCGACAGCGCTCGATGTGACGGCGGATTCATAAATGATGGCGGGAACTGCCGTGGTAGGGGCTGCCGTAGTGCTTACGGCGCCGCTCGTCACGCAGACTGTCGTGCTGTTTTCAGGCAATGAGAAAGCTGCGACGCTCGTCTCCTCCCCTGCCGGCGACGTGGCCGGCGTCATTGCAGACGCGCCGCCAAACTCATCAGCGACCGTTTCGGGCGCTGCGCCGGGCTGCGGCACGTTTTGCGAACCGCCGCCGAGCGCAGGAGTTGTGACAAGGCTCACGCCGATTGTCGGTTCGACGTCCGGTTTTCGGTGCAGTGCTGTGCCCCAAACGACGCCCACGGCCACCACGGCAACGGCGAGTGTGCCGGCGGACAAACCAAGGACGGTGCGGCGCTTTTTTTGCGCGGCGCGGCGCTCACGCAACTGCCGCACGATTGCGGCGGTCATTTCCAGATCAGATTTCATAGGGAAACTCCTCCTGTTCCAATTCTTGCCGCAGCGCCCCTTTCGCGCGATAAAGCAGTGCCGAGGTGCTGTGGCGGCTTTTGCCGAGGATGGCGGAGAGCGCTTCGGTATCAAAGCCCTCATAGTAGGTCAGATACAACGCCTGCCGGTAGGTGGGAGAAAGCCGGCGCAGCGCGGCCGCAAGCCGGGACTGCTGCTCGGCCTTCAGTGCAAGAAGCTCCGGGGTCGGCGCGGGGTCGGCAAGATCAAAGCCGTCCGCAAGCGGCTGCGTCCGGCGGCGTTTGGCTTTGCGCAGATGATCGCGCGCAAGGTTGCCGCCGATGGTGAACAGCCACGTTTTAAACGACGCGCCGCCGCTGTCCTTCGGTTTTTTCAGCAGCAAACGCACAAACGTCTCCTGCGTCAGATCTTCGGCCGTATCCATATCGTGCACAAAGCCGAACAGATACTGCTGCAGTCCGGGCCGGTACGCACAAACGAGCACACCCAGCGCGTCGTCTTCCCCGGCAAGAAAGCGCCGGTATGCGTCAGAAGCGTTGTCCATGAAAATCCTCCTTCGTTTTTGAAAAGCTTTTCACCTCTTACACGAAAACCGCTTCGAAAAATCACGGAAAAACAAAAGTGCACCGCAAAACGGTGCAAAAATCACGGTTCTGCCGCCCCGGACGTTGCCGGCGCGCCGGCATAGCCGTAGCGTTTGTTCTGCGTGATGAGAAAGCTCACCGAAAGCACAAGCGTGCAGACCTCGGCGACGGTGACGGAGATCCAGATCGTCTGCGCACCGAACAGCACCGGCAACAGCAGGATGCACGCAAGCTGAAACAGCAGCGAGCGCGAAAACGAGATTGCCGCCGAAACCGCGCCGTTGCTCAGCGCCGTGAAAAACGAAGAGGCGTAGATATTGAACCCTTTGAACAGATAGGCGGTAGCATACAGCGCAAACGCGCGGCGCGTCATCGCCGACAGCGCTTCGTCATAGCCCGCGAACACCCGCGCCATCACCGGTGCGGTCAACTGCGCGAGCAAAAACATGCTCAGACCCGCAAAGCCGATGAAGCGCATGCTTTTGGAAAACAGGTTTTTCAGCTCGCTGCGGTTCTTTGCGCCGTAATGATAGCCCACCAGCGGCGCCACGCCGATGGAATAGCCCAAAAAGACGGAAACGAACACAAAATTGACATACATGATGATGCCGTAGGCGGCCACGCCGTCTTCGCCGAAATAGCGCAGCAGCGTGCTGTTATAGAGCATATTGACCAGCGACATGGAAACATTGGTCATCAGCTCGCTCGCGCCGTTGCCGCAGGCTTTCAGCAGATCGCGCGCGTTCCAGCGCGGTTTTCCGAGCCGCAGCAGGCTGGAATTCCTGCTGAAAAAGAACAGTAAAGGCAACGCGCCGCCGCAGACCTCACTGACTGCCGTGGCCGCCGCAGCGCCGGCTGCGCCCCAGCGGAAAAGCCCGACGAACACATAATCGAGCACCATATTGGCAAGCCCCGCGAGGATAGAGACCAGCAGTCCCAGCCGCGGACGCTCGGCTGCCACAAGAAAGCTTTGGAACACGTTTTGCAGCATGAAAAACGTCACAGACAGCAGCCCGATGCGCCCGTATTCCAAACAGTACGGCAGCAGCGCGTCATCCGCGCGCAACAGCCTTGCGATCTGCGGCAAAAACAGCTCCGCCAGCACGGTCGCCGCAACGCCGAATGCGATCACGGTGTACACGAGCATGGAAAACTGCCCGTTCGCCTTTGCGCGGTCGCCTTCGCCGAGCGTTTTGCTCACAAGCGCGGTGCCGCCGGTGCCGATCATAAAGCCGAAGGTGCCGATTGCCATGATCACCGGCATAATGAGGTTCAGGCCGGCAAACGCCGTCTTGCCCGCGTAGTTGGAAACAAAATAGCCGTCCACAACACCGTAGACGGAGGTATAGATCATCATGATCACACCCGGCAGCACAAAACGGAACAGCCGCCGGGCGGTAAAATGATCGGAAAGTTGAATGTTCATGAAATCTCCTGTGAAAGTAAAACCGAAAAGCGCCTTTTGCCGGCAGACAAAAAACGCTTTGCTTTGGCCCGCCCGGAGGGATTCGAACCCCCGATCTTCAGAATCGGAATCTGCTGCGTTATCCAACTGCGCCACGAGCGGAAATATGCGCCGGAAAACCGGCGGTTTGTTTTTTATCAGCTTATTCGCTCGCCAGCGCGCGCGCAAGCCAGGTGCTGCCGATGTCGATGGCAGCGGACAGGCTCTTTTTCTCGGTCTTGTGGGCAATGCGGTCGTGCGGACGCACATCCGGGTCGGTGTTGATGAGCTGCACAGAAACCTTGTCGGCCACCTGCACGCCCTGGACGTCGTGGCTTGAAAGGATGGTCAGCATCAGCACGAACGGATCGCTCATTTTGCCGTAGTAGATCGTGTTGCCCTTGCGCACAAGGGGCTTGCCCTTATACATCAGAAATTCGCTCTTCTTTTTTTCAGCCATGATGTTCTCCTTATTTGTCGAGATAATTGCGCACCAGCTCCCGCAGCAGCTCATCGCGGTCGATGCGGGTAATCAGACTGCGCGCACCCTTGTGGTTGGTGATATAGGTGGGATCCTCCGAAAGGATGTAACCGACGATCTGCATGATCGGGTCGTAGCCTTTCTCCACCAGGGAGGCGTAGACGGCATCCATGATCTCCTTCATGTCGGCCGGTGAACTCTGTCCGATTGAGAATTGCCTTGTTTTGTCCATGATGAAAGCCTCCTTCAAAAAATACTTATGATATTATAGCGCAAACGCGCGCAGAAAACAAGTGCATTTTGAAAAAAATCCCGTTTTGGCAAAACTTTTTCAAAAAAGCGCACCGCACCCCTGCTCCCTGTCCTCTGCTCCCTGTTCTCTGTCCCCTGTTCTCTGTTCCCAGTTCTCTGTTCCCAGTTCCCATGAAGTGTACCCCAAGTCAAGTACAATTTTGATTTGAGTGTATAGACAAATTGAAAAAATATGATATGCTGAAGAAGACCCGTCGGGAGGATAGGGCAACGCTGCGGAGCGACCCGAGCGCCCGGGCGGGGCGGGAAGGCA
>JAFTCX010000054.1 GCA_017454485.1 Clostridia bacterium
GACTTTTGATCTTCGGTTGTGTTATACTTGTCATGGTGATTGAGTCCCTTCTTGTTAGTTGTGGTTGTGGTAAACTTATTCTAACAAAACTCAATCACTTTTTCTATACTCTTTTGTCTCACATCAATTGTAAACCTACATTCTTTTTTCTCCCACTCCCGTTTTTTCGGTTGACTTTTTCTGCTTTATTGTTTATAATAAACAATAATATATTTTTCAACAGAAAGGATGAGCGCAAATGGCAATCTACATCAACGAACCCTCTCATACCTTTAACGAATATCTGCTGATCCCCGGGTATTCCTCCTCCGCGTGCATTCCGGCGAATGTTTCGCTGAAAACGCCGCTGGTCAAATTCAAAAAGGGTGAAGAGAGCGCGATCACGCTGAACATCCCGATGACGTCCGCGATCATGCAGTCCGTGTCCGGCGACCGTCTGGCGGTTGCGCTTGCAAAAAGCGGCGGCGTGTCGTTCATCTACGGTTCGCAGTCCGTGGCGGATGAGGCCGCGATGGTGGCGCGTGCAAAGGCGTATAAGGCGGGCTTTGTGTCGTCTGATTCCAACATCACGCCCGATGCAACGCTGGCGGATGTGCTTGCGCTCAAAGAAAAGACCGGTCATTCCACCGTGGCTGTCACAGACGACGGCACGGCGAACGGCAAGCTGGTCGGTATCGTCACCAGCCGTGACTACCGTGTGACGCGCATGGAAAAGACCGCGCTAGTCAAGACGTTTATGACGCCGCTGGAAAAGCTCATCACCGCCAAGGAGGGCACCACGCTTGCCGAGGCGAACGATATCATCTGGGACAACAAGCTCAATTCTCTGCCGATCGTGCGCGACGACGGCACACTGTGCTACTTCGTGTTCCGCAAGGACTATGAGTCCCACAAGGAGAACCCCGACGAGCTGCTGGACGCGAAAAAGCGTTTTGTGGTCGGCGCGGGCATCAATACGCGCGACTATGCCGAGCGTGTGCCGGCGCTGGTGGATGCCGGCGCGGATGTGCTGTGCATCGATTCGTCCGAAGGCTTTTCGGAATGGCAGAAGCTGACAATCGAATGGATTCGCGCGCATTACGGCGAAACCGTCAAGGTCGGCGCGGGCAATGTTGTGGATGCGGACGGCTTCCGTTTCCTCGCAGACTGCGGCGCAGACTTCGTCAAAGTCGGCATCGGCGGCGGTTCTATCTGCATCACGCGCGAAACCAAGGGCATCGGCCGCGGCCAGGCGACGGCGCTGATCGACGTCTGCAAGGCAAGAGACGAATATTTTGAAGAGACCGGCGTGTATGTGCCCGTGTGCTCCGACGGCGGCATCGTATATGACCACCATCTGACGCTGGCGCTCGCCATGGGCGCGGATTTCGTCATGCTGGGCCGTTACTTCGCGCGCTTTGACGAAAGTCCGACAGAAAAGCTCTTCTTCGGCGGCACCTACGTCAAGGAATACTGGGGCGAAGGCAGCAACCGCGCACGCAACTGGCAGCGCTATGACATGGGCGGCGACAAGAAGCTTTCGTTTGAAGAGGGCGTTGATTCCTATGTGCCTTATGCCGGTCCGCTGAAGGACAATGTGGACCGCACGCTTTCCAAGGTGCGCTCCACCATGTGCAACTGCGGCGCGCTGAACATCAAGGAGTTCCAGCAAAAGGCGAAGCTCACGCTCGTTTCCGCAACCAGCATTGTGGAAGGCGGCGCGCACGATGTGATTCGCAAGGAGAACAGCGGCGGCAACAAATAAGATCATCAAAAAAACGAGATGGCAGGAAGCTTCTGTCATCTCATTCTTTTTTTTGTTTGTTTTACGATGCCGCATCAAATCGGACTTCGCCGTCTTTGAACGAGCACACATACGCCTTGCCGGTCTGCAATGCGCCTTCGAGGATCTTTTCGCTCAGCGGATCCTCAATCTTCGTCTGGATCGCGCGCTTGAGCGGACGTGCGCCGTAGACCGGGTCAAAGCCCTCGTCGGCGACCATGGCGATCACACTCTCGTCAAAGGAGACGTCCATATCCATTGCCGCAAGGCGCGTTTTGGTCTGCTCCAGCAAACGGCCGGCGATCTGCTGAATTTCCGGCTTCGTGAGCTGGTTGAAGACGATGATCTCATCCACACGGTTCAAGAATTCCGGACGGAACGCGCGTTTGAGTTCGCCCATCACCGCGTCGTGAATCGCCTGTTCGCTCATGCTGCCGCCGTTTTCGCCGCCGGCAAAGCCAATCGCCTTGCCTTCGCCCGCAATCAGCTTGGCGCCGAGGTTGCTCGTCATGATAATCACGGTGTTTTTGAAATCGACCTTGCGCCCCTGCGAATCTGTCAGAATGCCGTCGTCCAAAATCTGCAGCAGCATATTGAACACATCGGGGTGCGCTTTTTCAATTTCATCAAACAGTACAACGCTGTAGGGCTTGCGGCGCACCTTTTCGGTGAGCTGACCGCCTTCCTCATAGCCGACATAACCCGGCGGGGAGCCAACCAGACGCGAGGCGTTGTGCTTTTCCATATATTCGCTCATGTCCAGGCGGATCACGGCGTTTTCGTCGCCGAACATCGCCGCGCCGAGCGCTTTGCAAAGCTCGGTTTTGCCAACGCCTGTGGGGCCGAGGAAGATGAACGAGCCAAGCGGACGCTTCGGGTCTTTGAGTCCGCTTCTGCCGCGCCGAATGGCACGCGCCACAGCGCTGACCGCTTTGTCTTGCCCGACGATGCGCCGGTGCAGCTCCTCTTCCATGTGCAGCAGCCGCTGGCTTTCTTCGCGCGTGAGCTCTGTGGTGGGAATGCCGGTCCAGCCGGAAACGATCTGCGCCACCTCATTCGCGGTGACTTCGCCGCCGGTGTGAACGCTTTCTTCCTTCCAGTTCGTCTTTGCTGCGGTGAGCTCGGAGCGCAGGCTCTTTTCTCTGTCGCGCAGCTTGGCCGCCGCTTCAAAATCCTGCGACGCGACTGCCGCTGCCTTTTCCTCGTTGGTCTTTTTGATCTCGTCCTCCATCTCCTTGATTTCGGGCGGAACGGTGTAGGCACGCAGCCGCACACGGCTGGCCGCCTCGTCAATCAGGTCAATGGCCTTGTCGGGCAAAAACCGATCGGTGATATACCGCGCAGACATTTTGACCGCTGCCGCAATTGCTTCGTCGGTGATCTTGACCTTGTGGTGCGCTTCATATTTGTCGCGCAGACCCCGCAAAATTTCGACCGCCTCCTCCTCGCTCGGTTCGCCGACCTTCACCGGCTGGAACCGGCGCTCAAGCGCGGAATCCTTTTCAATGTGCTTGCGGTATTCCTCCAGTGTGGTTGCGCCGATGACCTGCAGCTCGCCGCGTGCCAGCGACGGCTTGAGAATGTTTGCCGCGTCCACAGCGCCCTCGGCGGAGCCGGTGCCGATCAGATTGTGCACCTCGTCGATGAACAGGATTACGTCCTTTGCCGCCGTGACCTCGTCGATGCAGCTCTTGATGCGTTCTTCAAAGTCGCCGCGATATTTTGTGCCGGCGACCATGCCGGTCAGATCGAGCGCGACGATACGCTTATCACGCAGCAGCTCCGGCACTTCGCCTTCGGCGATTTTCAGCGCAAGCCCCTCGGCGATGGCGGTTTTGCCGACGCCCGGTTCGCCGATCAGGCAGGGGTTGTTTTTGCTGCGGCGCGAAAGAATCTGGATCACACGTTCAATCTCCTGCGCACGGCCGATCACGGGGTCGATCTCGTTCTTACGCGCTTTTTCGGTCAGGTCCTGTCCGTATTTATCCAGGTTCGGCGTGTTGTGTTTGGCGTTTGCCTGTCCGCGTGGGCCTGCATTCGTGCGAACGGACGAAGTGCCGGAGCCCTTCAGCAGTGCATCCAGCAGCAGCGGAACGCTGACGCTGAGCTGCGAGAGAATGTAGCACGCGGCGGAATCGTCCTCGTGCAGAATTGCGGCGAGCAGATGCTCCGTGCCGACATAGCCGGCGTTTTCTCCGCGGGCAAGGGAAACGGCAAGCTCGATGATGTGTTTGCTGCGCGGAGTAAAATCTTCGGGCGAAAGCACAGTCGGAACGCCCACGCCAACCGCTTTGCGCAGCGCGTCGTCCACCGCCTGTGCGCTGACGCCTTTTGAATGCAGCAGCGTGGTTGCCGCGCCGTTGTCCTCCCGCACCAGTCCGGCAAGCAGATGCTCGGAGCCGATGTAGGTGTGGCCGAGATTTTCCGCAACCTCAATCGCGGAGTTCAGCGCCCGGTTCGCTTTTTCGGTAAATCCGGTGAATTTATACATAATATCACTTCTTTCATTGATGAATCAATCGAGAACAGTAGTGGGAGAGTAGGGAAAGGAGCAGGGGATAAGGAATTGAGAGATTGGGGGAGAGTTGAAACAGGTTGTGCCAACAGCGTCGGAGCACACGAACCGAGCATGGATTCTTGCGGTTTGAAAAATGCTCTTTTGTTTTCACGCTGTTCTCCATTTCACTCCAAAACTTATTCCCTTATTCCCTCAATCCCTGCTTTCCACTGTTCACTGCCCTGCGCTTCAGCGCAAGGCCTCCTTCACTGCTTTTGCGCGCAAAACGTCGCGTTCGGCGGCGGTGCAGGAGCGACCCTGCGCGGTGTTCAGCGTTGCGGGCTGCATTTCCACCATCAGGCGGGTCAGCGTTTGCAAGGGAATGTTCAGCACGCCCTCGGCGGCGCCGATGCGCACCAGCGAAACAAGGTCCATAAATTCGTTGCACGAGAGCATATGCGCACTGTTCAGAATGCCGAACGCACGCCAGATGCGGTCGATAAAAACGTCGTCTTTGAGCAGCGCTTCGCGGGCGCTCTTTTCCTGTGTGATGATCTGATTTGCGATGGACGCGAGATTGCGGATCGCAGCAGTTTCCGAGATGCCCAGTGTGACCTGGTTGGAAAGCTGATAGAGATCGCCGACAGGCTTGCTGCCCTCGCCGTAAGCGCCGCGCAGAATGAGTCCGAGCTTTGCGACCGTGTTTGCAAGACGCGGCATGGCGCCCGAACGCGCAAGCGCCGGCAGATGCAGCATCACTGAGGCGCGCAGCCCTGTGCCGAGATTCGTCGGACACTGGGTCAGATAGCCCAGCCGTTCGTCGAACGCGATGGAAACCTTTTGCGAAAGCGCCTCGTCGATGGCGTTGGCCTTTTCATAGGCCGCTTCGAGCGACAGACCCGGATAGATCACCTGCACGCGCACATGGTCTTCTTCGCACAGCATGATGCTCACGTCCTCGTCTTTGGAAAGGATCAGCGCACGGCCGGCGCTGTCGGAAGCGAACTCCGGGCTGATCAGATGCTTTTCCGCCAGCGAGACGCACTGCGTGTGCGAAAGCGAGCGCATGGGCACATAGTCGAATTCCTGTGCACGCTCGCCGCACAGCAGCGCCTCTTTGACAATGGCGTTGACTTCGTCCTTGCCTTTTTCGTTCAGCCTTGCGGGGAAGGGGTAGTCCTTGAGATTGCGCGCCAAACGCACGCGGGTGCTTAAAACAACGTCGGCGTGTTCGGCTGCGTTTTCATACCATTTCATTTGTCGCTCTCCTCCTTGAGTTCCTTGATCTTGTCGCGCAAAACGGCGGCCTGTTCAAAGTTTTGGCTTTCAATCGCCTTTTGCATCTCCTGCTGCAGCGCGTCGATCTGCGATTCCACGCTCTTTTCGGCCGGCTCTGCCGCTGTTTCGTCCGTTTTCGGCGCGTCGGGTTCAACCGTATAATGCGGCGTCTTGCCCGCGTGTCTTGCGCGGCCGTGGATGCGCTGGATGGAGGGGAGCAGACGGTCAAAGAATTTTTCGTAGCAGTCCGCGCAGCCGACCATGCCGCTGCGCACAATATCCTCAAAGGAGCTGCCGCAGGTGTCGCAGTGTTCCACGCCTGCGCGGCTGAGCGCCGGCATCGTATCATGGAAGAACGACGAGAAAATGTTCGGAATGCTCAGGGAAAAATCATCGAGGAAATGGTCGTAGCCGAGCTTCTTTGCGCACGCGGCACAAAGATGATGTTCTTCGGCTTCGCCGTTGACCACACGCTTGATGTGGGTCGTGGCTTCGTTTTGATTACAGTTTTGACATAACATAGTGAAAACCTCCTGTGATAGGTGATTGGTGTTAGGTGTTAGGTGTTAGGGATTGGGCTTGATGTCTACTGGTCGCGCAGCACGGTCAGCAGCATGGATTTTAGAATCGCCGCACGAACCGCGTCACGTTTTTGTGCATCGACGTCCTCCAGATTCCGGTCGCTGACCGCCGCGCTCATCAGCGCCGCGTCACGCTTGGAAAGCAGGTTCGAATAAACAAGGTTTACAAGGTGGCTGTGGCAGGTTTTTTCATCAATCGCGTTTCCGATCGCGCCGAGCACATGCATCAGCGGCGTTCCGGCGTCATAATGGATACGCGCAATGCGAATACAGCCGCCGCCGCCTCGTCGGCTTTCCACAATGTAGCCGCGCTCCGGCGTGAAACGCGAGGAGAGCACGTAGTTGATCTGGCTCGGCACACAGCCGATGGTTTGCGCCAGCGAGTTGCGCTGGAACTCCACCTCGTTCTGGTCTTCCAGCATTTCGGAGATCATGTGGGCAATTACATTGGAAAGGTTCATCTTGGTTCATCTCTTTTCACATTCTCGTCATTTGTTTGACTTTGACTTTCTTTGACCTTGCATGATCTATTATAGTCAAGTTTGACCTTTCTGCAAAGGTCAAAAATGGTCAAATTTTATGCCGTAGGCAGTATTATCTCCGTTTTTCTCGTGATTTCATTTGTTTTCTTTTATTTTTGGATTTTTTGTATTTTTTTGAAAGTCAAATTTCAGCCGATTTTCATGCGGCTTTGACTTTGACCTTTGACCTTCCTGCGGCGTCAGCGGTGCGGAAATCTCCATTGCCCTTCGCCAAAGGTCAAACGCACGTTGTTTCATCGGCAGCCCTCTTTTTCGCTTCACTTTCAAAGCTTATCTTTCCCTTCTCTGCGATGGCTTATACTGCAAAAAGGCGGAACCACTTTTCGCAAAGCGCGTATAATGGGGTGTAAGCGCGTGTGCTTCGGAAGGGAGGTCCATCCATGAACTGCTTGCTTGGCAACAACTGCTGCACCTGGCTCATCATCATCCTGCTGCTCATGCTCTTCAACAACGAGGGCATCTTCGGCAACAACGGCTGCGGCTGCGGCAACAACAACGGCGGCTGCGGCTGTGGCTGCTGACCGAAAACAAACAAGGCCACCGGGGAACCGGTGGCTTTGTTCGTTTCTTATAAAATTATTCCGTTTTTACAGCGCCCGCACAAAATCCTTGAACATTTCGCCGCGCTGCTGGTAGTTTTTGAACATCCCCCAGCTTGCGCAGGCAGGGGAGAGCAGCACGCAATCGCCGCTTTTTGCCGCTTCGCTTGCCAGTGTAACCGCCTGCTTTAGCGATTCGGCAAACACGTAATCGGAAAAACCGATCTTGTCGCAGCAGGCAGCGATCTGCGTGCGCGTCTGGCCGAGCAGAATCAACTGCCGCACCTTGCCGGGAAAACGTGCGACCCAATCGGTGAAATCGGCGTGCTTGTCATAGCCGCCGCCGATGAGCACGGTTTGCCCGGGCATGGCGTCAATGGCCTTGATCGCGGCGTCGGTGTTCGTGCCCTTGGAATCGTTGAAGTATTTCACGCCGTCCCTTTCGCGCACAAATTCAATGCGGTGCTCCACCGCCGTAAAGCGGCGGCAAACGTCGCGGATGGTGTCCAGCGGCACCCCGGCAGAATGCGCCATGGCGGCGGCCGCCATGATGTTTTCAAAGTTATGCAGACCGACAAGGTTGACCTCATCCGTGCGCAACAGCAAGGTTGTTTCGCCGTTTTCGCGCAGATACATTGCGCCGTCACGGTAGAACCAGCCGCTTTCGAGTTCCCTTGCCGAAGAGAAAAAGACGACCTTGCAGGGTGCTTTTTCGGCAAAGGCGCGCAGCACCGCGTCTTCATAATTGAGCACGCAGACGTCATTTTCGTCCTGATTCTGCGTGATGGATTCCTTCACGGCGATGTAGCCCTCCATCGAGCCGTGGCGGTCGAGGTGGTCGGGCGTGATGTTGAGGATCGCGGACACCTTCGGCTTGACCGTGCGCATGGTTTCAAGCTGGAACGAGCTGATCTCGGCAATCGTCCAGCCGCCCTCTTCGCTTTCAAGCACCAGACCGGTGTAGGGGATTTCAATGTTGCCGACCAGCAGCGTCTTTTCGTTCCAAGCCTTGAAAATGGCATAGGTCAGCGCGGTTGTGGTCGTTTTTCCGTTCGTGCCTGTGATGGCGACAACGCTGCCCTTGTCGCAGCGGTAAGCAAGCTCGATCTCGCTCCAGATGGGAATACCCTTTGCGTCCACCGCTTTGAGTACATCGGAAAACAGCGGCACGCCAGGACTGGTCACGCAGATGTCGATGTTTTCAAGATCACCGCTTTGCAGCGCGCCGAGTAAAAATCGGATGTCGCTTTTGCCAACACGGTCGCAGACCGCTTTGGTGTCAAGGTTTTCGTTGCCGTCGAACATGACAAACTCTTTGCCGAGCGCAAGCAGCAGCCGGGCGGAATCAATGCCGCTGCGTCCCGCGCCGACGATGAGATAGTTTTCCATGAGTGAACCTCCGAAAGTGGGTGCTTATACGTTCAACACCGCTTCGAATCCCTTGCCTTCATAGCGCGCAAGGATCGGCGCGATCACGTCCGCGAGGAATTCGTCCACCTGACCGGCGGCACGGCCGGTATACTTTGTCGGATCCAAATGCTCGGTGATCTCTTCCTTGCTCAGCGGGAATGCGTCGTCCGAAGCGATGCGGTCGATCAGATCGTTCACGCCGCCTTCAAGCTTGACCTTTGCGGCAGCGGCGTGGGAATGCACGCGCAGTCTTTCATGCAGCTCCTGACGGTTGCCGCCGCGGCGCACGGATTCCATCATGATGTTTTCCGTTGCCATGAACGGCAGCTTTTCCATCACACGGCGCTCCACAACCTTGTCATAGACCACAAGGCCGTCGGTGACGTTGATATAGATTTGCAAAATGGCGTCGATGGCGAGGAAGGCCTCCGCCACGCTGATGCGCTTGTTGGCGGAATCGTCAAGCGTGCGCTCAAACCACTGTGTGCTCGCCGTCATGGGCGCGTTGAGCGCGTCAACCATGACATAGCGCGCCAGCGAGCAGATGCGCTCAGAACGCATGGGGTTGCGTTTATAGGGCATGGCAGACGAACCGATCTGGTTTTTGCCGAACGGCTCCTCCATCTCCTCAAACGATTGCAGAATGCGCATATCGTTGGCGAATTTATACGCGCTTTGCGCGATGCCGGAAAGCACGCCGAGGAAATAGGCGTCCACCTTGCGGGAATAGGTCTGACCGGACACGGGCACACAGCCGGAAAAGCCCATATCTTCGGCGATCAGCGCCTCCAGACGTTTGACCTTTTCTTCGTCGCCGTCAAACAGCTCCATGAACGAGGCCTGCGTGCCGGTGGTGCCCTTGGAGCCGAGCAGCTTCAGGCGGGAAAGCTGGAATTCCAAATTTTCCACATCCTCCGCCAGCTCGTTCATCCAAAGCGTTGCGCGCTTGCCGACCGTGGTGAGCTGCGCAGGCTGCAGATGGGTGTAGGCAAGGCAGGGCATCGCCTTGTATGTTTCTGCGAACGCGGACAGATTGCGCAGTACCTGCGCGCATTGTTTCAGCACAAGCGCGCTCGCCTCACGCAGAATGATCACGTCGGTGTTGTCGCCGACATAGCAGCTCGTTGCGCCGAGGTGGATGATCGCTTCCGCGTTCGGGCACTGCTTGCCATAGGCGTAGACGTGGCTCATCACGTCGTGGCGCACTTCCTTTTCGCGCGCTTCGGCAACGTCGTAGTTGATGTCGTCCTTGAACTTTTCCAGTTCCGCGATCTGCGCGTCGGTGATGGCAAGGCCGAGCTTTTGCTCCGCCTTTGCCAGCGAGATCCACAGTCTGCGCCACGTCTTGAATTTATGGTCGGGCGAAAAGAGATACTGCATCTCCTTGCTGGAATAGCGTGTGGAAAACGGGGAAATGTAAGAAGCGTGGTCTGACATGAGGCAACCTCCTAAAGAATGATTTCAAAAATTCAATCGGTGATCGGACCGGTAACGGGAACCGGCGGCTCAATCGGGTCGGTCGGCAGCGGAAGGAAGGGGAAGGGGATCGGGGTGACCGTGCCGTCATCAACATCCGCTTTTGCCGTTTTCAGCGTGTAATCCATTTCGCACGCGCGGCCGTCATCTTCAATGCGCCATTCGCCGCGGTAAAAATCACGGCTGCGCACAAGCACGTGGTCTTCATAAACCTCTACCTCCGCCCCTGTGCCGGAATGGCTGTAGGCGCCGGTTTTGTCGTCTTCGTTGCCGACTTCGGTCAACCGGGGCAGATAAATCTCCGGGAAGCCTTCGTCATCGTGGAAGGACCAGAACAGATACATCGGCATATGGGTATGGCCGCAGAAATAAAACAGGTCGTGCTCCTTGTTGAACTGCGCGAGCAAATCAATCAGGCGGGTGGTCTCTTCGCCGCTTTCGTCAATCGCCTCGTCGGCGGGATAATGCGAAAACACAAACACGGGCTTGTCGCTCTTTGCGGCTTCAGCAAGCACACCCTCCAGCCAGGCAAACTGCGCTTCGCTCATCATCATTTCATAAACGAGCTGTTCTTCCATGCCGAGCACGATGAAGGTGTAACCGTCGATCACTTCGCTGTAATACGGGCGGTCAAGGTCTTTGCCGAAGAACGCCTTTGTAAAATCATACCAGCGCTGCTGCAGCTTTTGATGGTCGCCGCCGTCGCCGCCGTTGCCGATATCATGGTTGCCGACTACGGGCAGGATGTGCTTCTGATCTTTCAAAAACAGCCGGGCAGAACCGTGGAACATCATGTTTTCAAGCACCTGACCGTTCATGGTGTTGTCGCCGAGAAAAATCACGGCGTCATTGCCGCTGCTGTTTTTTGCAACGTCTGTCAAACAGCGGTTGAACATACGGTAGCGCTGCAGGTCGGTGGTTTCAATGTGGGAATCGGAGAGGATCGAGAAGTTGAGCAGACAATCCTCCGGATCGCGCACGTCGTAGTTTTTGGTGGGAATGAAGGATGAAGCGAGCATCATGACAAGCGCAACAACGATGGATGACACCCGGATGGCGAATGATTTGATCATAAAAATGCCTCCTGAAAAAGGAAATGTTTCTATTAGTTTATCATGTTCTTTACAGGATTTCCATAGTTCGGCAAAATCTTTTACAAAAATTTTTTAAATCCGCGCGGGCGTCATTGCAGTGCCTCCAGCTCCTCGTTGAGCTGCTCCCATTCCTCCATCCGCGCCTCCTGCGCCGTTGTGGCCTCGTGCAGCGCGTTGGTCAGCCGCAACACCTCTTCATAATCTGCGGCTGCGGCGTTCAAGGTTTTCTGCAGCTCGGCGATCTGCGCGTCCGCACGGTCGATCTCCTCTTCCAACCGGCGAATTTTGCCTTCGGTGCGGCGGATGCGGCTGTTTTGCTCCTTTTGCTTTTGATAGGCGTTTTCCTTCGGCGCCTTTTTGGGCTGTTGCGGCGCGTTTTGCCTTCTTGCTTCCAACGCCAAAAGAAAATCGTCGTAGCCGCCGGTGAAGCTTTCGATGCCGTGGCTGTCCAGGTTGAGCACGCGTGTGGCAAGGCGGTTGATGAAATAGCGGTCGTGCGACACGATCAAAAGTGTGCCGTCAAAATCCGAAAGCGCCGCCTCCAGCGCTTCGCCGGACGCGATGTCCAAATGGTTCGTCGGCTCGTCGAGCACAAGAAAGTTTGCGCCGGAAAGCATGAGCTTGAGCAGCGCAACGCGTGCGCGCTCGCCGCCGGAGAGGGCGCGCATGCTTTTGAATACGTCCTCCCCCTGAAACAAAAACGCCGCCAGCGCCCGTCGCACATCCACCTCGTTCATCTGACGGAAGGCGTCCCACACTTCATCCAGCACGCTCTTTTCGCTGCGGCTCAGCTCGGCGAGCGTCTGGTCAAAATAGCCGATCTTTACGTTTACGCCCAGTGTGATCTTGCCGCTGTCGCGCCGTTCGCGGCCGAGCAGTATTTTTAAAAGGGTGGATTTTCCGCAGCCGTTTTCGCCGGTGAGAAACACACGCTCGCCGCGAAAAATTTCAAGGCTGACATCGGAAAACAGCACCTTGTCTCCGAACGCCTTCGACAGTCCCTTGGCAAAAAGCACATCGTTGCCGGAGGTGAGCGTCGGTGTAAAATGAAAGCGGATGGCCTTGTCCGCCTGCTCGGGGCGCACAAGATCTTTTTCCAGCCGGTCAATGCTCTTTTGCTTGCTGGCAATGGTCTTATAGTTGCGCTCGCGGTTGAAGCGCTTTTGCTGTTCGATAATCCCCTCGATGCGGTGAATTTCCTTCATCGCGCCGGCATAAACGCGCTCTTCGGCCTTTTTCTGCTCCTCGCGCAGCAGACGGTGGCGGCTGTAGTTGCCGTCGGTGGCAAAAAATCTGCCGTGGCTGAGTTCAAAAATGCGCGTTGTGATCTTGTCCAAAAAATAGCGGTCATGCGAAATGACGACGCACGCGCCGGTGTATTGGGCGATGAAATCCTCCAGCCAGGCAATGCTTTTCAAATCCAGATGGTTCGTCGGCTCGTCGAGCAGCAAAAGATTTGCGCCCGACAGCAGCAGCTTTGCAAGGCTGACCTTGGAGCGCTGACCGCCGGAAAGCAGCTTGCACGGCAGCGAAAAATCCGCTTCTTCAAAGCCGAGACCGCGCAGCGCGGCGCGCGCTCTGCTTTGATAGGTCAGCCCGTTGCGGCGGTCGATCAGATCGAGCAGCGCACTTTGGCGGGCGATGAGGGCGGCGTTGTCCGCGCCTTGCTTGCCGATGCGCTGTTCGATTTCGGAAAGCTCTTTTTCCGCCGCAATCACGTCGCTGAACACGGTGAGCAGCTCGTCGAGCATGGTGCGCTCGCTCTCGGCGCACGCGTGCTGCTCCATATAGCCGATGACGGTGTCTTTCCCCAGCGATAGGGCGCCGGACGCGGGCGTGTATTCACGCGTGAACAGCTTGAACAGCGTGGTTTTGCCCGCGCCGTTGACGCCGATGAGACCGATCTTGTCCTTTGCGCCGATGTCAAAGGAAACGTCGGAAAAAATGTCCGTGTCGCCGAAGGACATGGACAGTCGAAACGCACTTGCAAGCGCCATGGTGTCACCCCCGAAATATTTGCTGCTCTATTCTACCCGAAAAAGCGCCGGTTTGCAAGGCTTTTGCGAAATTGTTTGCAAATGCTCTTGTCAAAAGCAAAGAAAAGTGTTATAATCAATTCGATTACGAACAACAAGGAGGTCATGTCATGCTCTGTAAAAATTGCGGCAGCGTGATCAGCGACGGTGCCGATCTTTGCTATGCGTGCGGAACGCCTGTGCGCGAGGATTTGCAAAACGAGGCGTTGTATACGCTTGACGACACCCCGGAAACCCCCGAAGCATCCTCTCAAGTGCAAACGGCTTTGCCGACGGAGGTGCCTGTGGACAACGCGCAAAAGGCGGGCGTGTTTTCGCGCTTTTTCAGCTTTTTCTTTGCGCTGATCGGGTTGATCCTGTATGGCGTGCAGCGTAAAAACGGCGAGGACGCAAAGGCTGTTTCCATTGCAAACGCGATCATGACGGGCTTTTGCGCAAAGATGGCGGTCGCGATCTGCTATTTGCTCGTAACCTATATCATGCATAGATAACAGAAAGGATGATTCTGATGAAAGAAATTACAAAAGATATGCTGATCGGCGACATTCTGGACGCGGATCCCGGCACGGCGATGTTCTTTTTCCAAATGGGCATGCACTGCCTGGGCTGCCCGGCTTCCCGCGGTGAAAGCGTGGAGGACGCCTGCGCTGTGCACGGCGTGGATCCGGACGAGCTGATCGCGCAGATCAACGAGTATCTCGCAGAAAAATGAGCATAAAGGGCGGCGGGAGCTTTTCCGCCGCGCTTTTTTCAAGGTGCCCACCGATGCACGGGATGCGCAAGCTTTGCGGCAAAAGATGACACACCGATTGAATCCGTGGGCACTGCAAGCATTCGGAGGTTCCCCATGTCCAATTCCAACATTCGCCTCGATCCGCGCCTGTCTGCGGTCGCTTCTCTGGTCAAGCGCGGCAACCGTTTGATCGATATCGGCACCGACCACGCGTATGTGCCGTGTTTTCTTGTGTCGTCCGGCGTGTGTCCGTCGGCGATTGCGGCAGATCTGAGAAAAGGACCGCTGCAAAACGCAAGGCAGACCATTGCTGCCTGCGCGCTGGAGCATTCGATCGAAACGTGCCTGTCCGACGGGCTTGACGCGATTGCGCCGCAAAAAAACTGCACGGTCGTGCTCGCGGGCATGGGCGGGCTTTTGATCACAGAGCTGCTGCAGCGCACGCCGTGGGTGTTTGAGTCTTCGGTGCAGCTCGTCGCGCAGCCGATGAGTCACGCGGAGGATGTGCGGCGCTTCTTTTTTGAAAACGGCTTTGCGCCGGAGCGCGAGCGCTGCGCTGCGGACGGCAAACACGTTTACTGCGCGATGGCGGCGCATTTTACGGGCGAAAAAGCGTCCGTTTCCCCGGCGATGCCCTACGGCGGACTGCTGTTTCAATCGGAAGATGGCACAGCGCAGCGATATCTGCACCTGCAGTTTGAACGATTGAAAAAGCGCCGCGACGCGCTGGCTGCCGCCGGCACAGACGCAAACGAAGTTGCGCGCCTGAACGCGGTGCTGGCGGACTTTGAAGCAATGCGCGCATAATCCCGCGTTCTCCAATCTACTCTACTCCACTCAACCCCTCAATCCCTCAATTCAACTCTACACACTTTACTGCGGAGGTTCTCATGCCAACTGTGAAAGATATTTATGATTTTTTAGATGCGCGCGCCCCATTTGCGACCCAGTGCGACTGGGACAACAGCGGCCTTTTGCTCGGCGATGCAAACAGACAGGTGCGCCGTGTCGGCTTTGCGCTTGATCTGACCGCGCAAACGCTGCAGCAGGCCGTGGACGAAGCGCTTGATCTTCTGGTGACGCACCATCCGGTGATTTTTCGCCCGAAGCGCAGGCTGTTGTCCGGCGAGCTTGTGTATGAACTTGTGCGCCACGACATCGCCGTGATCTCGTCGCATATCCCCTGGGACTGTGCCGACGGCGGGGTGAACGACGTGCTTTGCGTTGCACTGAAGCTCTCAAATGTGAAAAAGATCGAAACGCCCGACACGGCCGCGCCGCTGCTGCGGATCGGAACGCTGGAACACGAGATGACGCCGCAGGAATTTGCCGCGCTTTGCGCAAAAAAATTCGGCACCACGATGCGCCTTGCAAGCTGCGGCAAAACGGTCAAAACAATCGGCGTGGTCGGCGGCGCCGCAATGGAATATTGCGAAACGGCAAGACTGCACGGCGCGGACCTTTTCTTCACAGGCGACGCAAAGCACCATGAGATGCTGGACGCGGTAGACAGCGGAATCAGCGTGCTTGCCGGCGGACATTTTGAAACGGAGCATCTGTCGGTCTATCGGCTGAAATGCGAAGTGGAACGCGCTTTTGAAACGGTTTCCTGCCGCGTTCTGGACGAAAAGAACCCGGTGGAATTTTTCAGCGGCAACGGGTGATCGGCAATGGCATTGGACGGTATTTTTTTATCGCGCATCCGCGACGAGATCGCGCAGACCGTGCTCGGCTTTCGGGTGGAAAAAATTCAGCAGCCCACGCGTGATGAGATCATTCTTGTGCTGCGCGGCAAAGGCGGCGCAAGGCGGCTTTTGATCTGTGTGCGCTCAGACAGTCCGCGCGTGCATTTCACCGAGCAAACGGCGGAAAACCCTGCCGCACCGCCGATGTTCTGTATGCTGCTGCGCAAGCATCTGACGGCGGCAAAGCTGACCGATGTGCGCCAGCAGGGACTTGACCGGCTGTTGCTTTTGACGTTTGACGCCTCAAACGAAATCGGCGACCGTGTGACGCTCACGCTGTGCGTGGAGATCATGGGCACCTACAGCAATCTGATTTTGATCGGAGAAAACGGGAAGATTTTGGACGCGGCCAAGCGCATCGACTTTGCGGCGTCGAGCGTGCGTCAGATTTTGCCGGGACTGCCCTATGTGCTGCCGACGCCGCAGGACAAGCTGTGTCTGGAACACAGCGATGTTTCCGCTGTGCTTGACCGGCTGCGGCAAACGCCGAACAAGCTGCTTTCCGGCGCACTGATGAACGCTGTGCAGGGCATCTCGCCGATCATTGCGCGCGAGCTGACCTTCCGCACGGCGGGGGACGATGCGCCTGTGGGCGCGCTTTCGGAAAACGTATGGCACGCGCTGGAGATTCAGCTTCAAAAAGTCAAAGACGGGCTGCACCGCGACACGCAGGTGTGTATGGTCTGCGACGAAGCCGGCGCACCCAAGGAGATTGCATTTCTTGAAATTTTACAATACGGAACGGCGCGGCAAAGTGTGATGTTTCCGAACGCGTCGGCGCTGCTTGACCGCTTTTTTGCCGAACGCGACCGCGCGGTGCGGCTGCATGCGCGGGGAAAGGATCTGCTGCGCACGCTGAGCAATCTGACCGACCGCACGGCGAGAAAGCTCGCGATGCAAAAAAAGGAGCTGACCGCCTGCGCCGACCGCGAAACAAACCGACTTTACGGCGAACTGATCACAGCGAACCTGCACGCGCTGCAAAAGGGCAGCGTGTTCTTTGATGTGCCGAACTACTACGACAATATGCAGCCTGTGCGTATACCCGCCGATCCGGCGCTGTCGCCCAAGGAGAACGCGAACCGTTATTACCGCGATTACCGCAAGGCCAAGACCGCCGAGGGGATGCTCACAAAGCTGATCGCGCAGGGCGAAACGGAGCTTGCCTATTTCGCTTCCGTGCTCGATGCGCTTTCCCGCGCCGACACGCAGGCCGAGCTCGACGCGATTCGCGTGGAGCTGACCGAGCAGGGCTATTTGAAAGCGCGAAGCGGCAAAAAGCAAAAGGCGCCCAAAGCGCTGCCGCCGCTGGAATTCAGAACGAGCGACGGTTTTCGCGTTTTGGTTGGCAGAAACAATTTGCAAAACGACCGCCTTTCGCTGAAAACGGCGAACAAGACCGACCTTTGGCTGCACACGCAGGGCTTTCCCGGCTCGCACGTGATCTTGGAAACCAACGGCGAAGACGTGCCCGACCGCGCCATTGAACAAGCGGCGGTCATTGCCGCAACGCACAGCAAAGCGGCGGATTCCTCGCTTGTGCCGGTGGACTATACGCCGGTGAAAAAGCTAAAAAAACCGGTCGGCGCAAAACCCGGCAAGGTTATTTACCACGAATACTTCACGATTATGGTCAAGCCGGACAAGACGGCTTGCGAACGATGGGCAGTGAAGAAATGAAAAGCATTTGCTGTTCACCTCAACCTATTGAGCAAACCGGTGTGAGCGCTGAACCATCCGATTTTCACATGACACCGCAAGCCTCAGTACGCGATGAACGCAGATACCTCACCCGTCATCGCGCAAATTTGCATCCGCTATTTCTTTCTGCAATCGCCGCGCGATGCCACCCTCCCCAGAGGGGAGGGCAAGTCAAGTTCGCTTTTATATTAAGGTACGCTTTGAAGTTTATACCATACGATTGACGAACGATCAGCCGACCGCAGTTTCCGTTGCGGTGTGGATGTGTATGTTTACATGCATAAACATCCGCGACCTCAATTTCACATTCCACATTCCAAATTCCACGTTGAACTTCCTTTGGAGGTGATCTCATGTCTTTTACCCATCTGCATCTGCACACCGAATACAGCCTGCTCGACGGCGCGTGCCGCATCAAAGAACTGATGCGTGCCGTGAAGGAAAAAGGGCAGAGCGCTGTTGCGATCACCGACCACGGCAATATGTTCGGCGCGGTGGAGTTTTTTCAGGCCGCCAAGGACGCCGGACTGAAGGCGATCATCGGCTGCGAAGTGTATGTTGCGGCGCGTTCGCGCTTTGACAAGGTGCGCGGTGCGGACAGCGAGCGCTATCACCTGATCCTTTTGTGCAAAAACATGACCGGCTACCGCAATTTGATCGCCATGGTCAGCAAGGCGTGGACGGAAGGGTTTTATACCAAGCCGCGCATTGACCGGGAGCTGCTGCAGCAGTACCATGAGGGACTGATCTGCCTTTCGGGCTGCCTTGCCGGCGAAATTCCGCGGGCGCTTTCACGCGGCGATTATGAAAGCGCAAAGCAGACCGCGCTGTGGTACGCGTCGCTGTTCGGCCACGGCAATTACTTTTTGGAACTGCAAAACCACGGGCTGTGCGAGGAGCTGGACATTTTGCCCGACCTCAAGCGGCTTTCGAACGAGACGAACATTCCCGTCGTTGCAACGAACGACGCGCATTATATTGAAAAAAGCGACGCCGAGGTGCAGGAGGTGCTGCTGTGCATCCAGACGAACCACACGCTCGGCGAGGATACCGGCCTTTCCTTCGGCACCGAGGAGTTTTACGTCAAGACCAAAGACGAGATGCGCGCGCTGTTTGCCGATGTGCCGCAGGCGATTGACAACACGGCGGTGATTGCCGAACAGTGCAATATGGAATTCACCTTCGGCCAGACGGTGCTGCCGCATTTTGAAGTGCCGAACCATATGGACCACTTCACCTATTTCAAAAACCAGTGCTTTTTCGGGCTTTGCCAAAAATTCGGCGACGACCCGCCGCAGGACTATGTGGACCGGCTGAACTATGAGCTGGACGTCATCCGTAACATGGGCTATGTCGATTACTTTTTGATCGTCCATGACTTCATCCGCTACGCAAAAAGCCAGGGCATCCCCGTCGGCCCGGGCAGAGGCTCCGGCGCGGGATCGCTTGCGGCATACTGCATCGGCATCACGGGCATCGATCCGCTGAAATATCATCTGCTGTTTGAGCGCTTTCTCAACCCCGAGCGCGTGAGCATGCCCGACTTTGATATCGACTTTTGCTATGTTCGCCGTCAGGAGGTCATCGACTATGTGATCCGGAAATACGGCGCGGACCATGTGGCGCAGATCGTCACCTTCGGAACCCTTGCCGCGCGCGCTGCGGTGCGCGATGTGGGACGGGTACTCGGTATGCCGTATCCGGCGGTCGATGTGGTGGCAAAGCTGATCCCGAACGAGCTGAAGATCACGATCGACAAGGCGCTTGCGCAATCAAACGAGCTGCGGCAAAAATATGAGTCCGACGCCGATGTGCGAAGGCTGCTCGATCTTTCCCGCCGGGTGGAGGGAATGCCGCGCCACGCTTCGACCCACGCCGCCGGTGTGGTGATTACACGCGAGCCCGTTGCGTATTATGTGCCGCTGGCAGTCAACGACGAAAGCGTTGTGACGCAGTATACCATGACAACGCTCGAACAGCTCGGCCTTTTGAAAATGGATTTTCTGGGCTTGCGCACGCTGACGGTGATCGACGACACGGTGAAGATGGTTCAAAAAAAGAAGCCTGACTTTTCGCTGGAAGCGATTCCCACGGACGACAAGGCGACGTTCCGGATGCTTTCTACCGGAAAGACCGACGGCGTGTTTCAATTTGAATCCTCCGGGATGCGCAGTGTGCTCACACGCCTGAAGCCGGAGAGCTTGGAGGATCTCATTGCCGTGATCTCGCTCTACCGTCCCGGCCCTGCGGATTCCATCGACACCTATATCAACAACCGCCACCATCCCGAGCAGACGCGCTATAAATGCGAGCAGGTGCGCGACATTCTCGGCGTGACCTACGGCTGTATGGTCTATCAGGAGCAGGTCATGGAAATCTGCCGTGTCCTCGCCGGTTATTCCTACGGTGCGGCCGACCTTGTGCGCCGCGCGATGGCAAAGAAAAAGCTGGACGTGATGGAAAAAGAGCGCGCGCATTTTATCGGCGGCGCAATCAAAAACGGCGTGTCCGAACAGGCGGCGACCGAGCTGTTTGACGAGATGAGCCATTTTGCGAATTATGCGTTCAACAAATCCCACGCCGCCGCCTATGCGTTTGTGGCATATCAGACGGCGTGGCTGAAATATCATTATCCGTGCGAGCTGCTTGCGGCAACGCTGACAAGCGTGCTTGATTTCAGCCCGAAGGTCGCCGCCTACATCGCAGAGTGTCAGCGGCTGGGCATCCGCGTTTTGCCGCCGAGCGTCAACGAGAGCGACGCGGGCTTTTCCGTCCATGAGGGCAGCATCCGCTTCGGACTGCTCGCAATCAAAAACCTCGGCCGCGCGTTCATCCGCGTGATCCTTGAAAAGCGCCGCGCCATGCCGTATCACAGCTTTTATGATTTTTGCAAGCGCACGCACTGTAAGGAGTTCAACCGCCGCGCGGTGGAAAGTCTGATCAAAAGCGGCGCGCTGGACGGCCTTGATATGACGCGCCGGCAGATGATCTATATGCTGCCGGAGATCATTGCGCAGATCGACGGCGACCGCGGCCGCAACATCGCCGGACAGATCGGCTTTTTCGACGAAGATTCGCCCTTTGCACAGCTTGATGAGCCGAAAGCGCCCGACCTCGGCGAATTTGACCGCGATGTGCTGCTGGAAAACGAAAAGGAGATCACCGGTCTGTATCTGTCGGGCCACCCGCTCGACCGCTATGCGGACATTGCCGCGCAGATCGGCGCCGACCGGGTGTGCGATCTGCTGCTGGCAGGGGAGGAGAGCGCACAGAACGCCGACGGCAAACAGGTCAAGCTGTTCGGCATGGTGACCGGCGTACAGAAAAAGCAGACAAAAAACGGCGATACGATGGCTTTTGTGCGCATGGAGGATATGACGGGCACGATCGAATGCATCGTGTTTGCAAAGCTTTATCGGGAAAACATGCTGCTGTTGCAGCAGGGAAGCGTCGTGCTGCTGGAAGGCCGGCTTTCTCTGCGCGACGAAAAGGAGCCGAACGTGATTGCCGACCGCATTCAGGCGAACCCGAAAAATATTTTGAAATCCGCCCCGCAAGCGCAGACGCCGGCGGCGACGCAAAAAAAGCAGCGGCAAGGCGTGTTCATTCGCGCAGAATCGGAAAACGACGCGCGTCTGGAAAAGCTGCGGCTGCTCACGGATATTTTTGAGGGCACGTTTCCGGTGTATCTGTATACCGCCGACACGGGCAAATACCGTGTGTTTTCCCATCTTTCCCTGAACGAGCCGCTGGAAAAAGAGCTGGCGTTTGTGTTCGGCAAGGAAAACGTGGCGGTGAGAAAAGGCTGACGCAGAAAAAATGGGGTTTGAAAAGCGGACTGCGGAATTGACAAACCCCTGTCCGCCCTGTATAATAGAAAAGATAACAATCATGCAGGCGAACATCAAAGATATAGAAAAGCGACGGAGGAAGAAACGATGATTACATTTCAAATGAACAACGGTGCGCTGGAGATTCGGCGCGGCGACGAAGTCATCCACAAAATCAGCGCGGGCGATTTCTTTTGCGAGGTCGGCACAGCGGACACCTCGTTTTCGATGAACCGCGGCTCGTTCAAAATTTCGGAAGAGGTGCTGGACAAGCGTGCGCTGTATATCCGCGAGATCAAGATCAAGGAAAACTGGACAACGCTGTATCTCACCGAGGGCCGTGTGCGTCTGCAAACGGAATACGGCGGCGAGCGGCTAAAGGTTTCTTTCCTCGGCCTTTCCATTTATGACAAGCTCTGGTTCCGCATTCCCGCGCTGCCGTGGGAAGCTGTGTTCGGCACAGGCGAGACGTTCAGCGAGTTCAATCTGCGCGGTCAGAGCACGACCGTCTGGGTCAGCGAACACATCAACGCCAAGCAGGTTGCAACGAAGCTCGTCAAGAACTTTTTGCACATCGGCAAGCCCGAGCGGCGCAAGAAGTTTCACAAATATGCGTCCTATTATGTGCAGCCGACGTTTTTGTCGAGCCGCAAGTATTTCTTCCACGCCGACGCAACAAGTATTTCCCGCTTTGATTTTACAAACGTGCGCGAGCATCTGATCGAGATCAACGAGCTTTCGCCGCTCTATTTCGGCTTCGGCAAAACCTATGAGGATGTGCTCGCCAATCTGACCGATTTGATCGGCCGGCAGCCGACGCTGCCCGATTGGGTCTTTGACGGCGAAATCCTCGGCATTCAGGGCGGCACCGAGATCATGGATCAAAAGGTGCACACCGCGCTGGAGCACGGGATGAAGGTCGCCGGCGTCTGGATCCAGGACTGGGAGGGCAGACGCGTCACTGCGGTCGGCAAGCAGCTTTTCTGGAACTGGGAGTGGGACAAGGAACTTTATCCCGACCTCGACAAGCGCATTGCCCAATACGGCGAAAAGGGCATCCGTGTGCTCGGCTACTGCAACCCCTTCCTTGCGGTTGAAAAGCCGCTGTATCAGCTCGCCGCGGACAAGGGTTACTGCGTCAAGGACAAGGACGGCGACGATTATCTGGTCACGATTACGACATTCCCCGCCGCGATGGTTGATCTGACGAACCCCGACGCTTACAACTGGATCAAAGAGATCATCAAAACGAATATGATCGATTTCGGTCTTGCCGGCTGGATGGCGGATTTCGGCGAATATCTGCCGACAGACTGCGTGCTGTTTTCCGGCGAGGATCCGGTGTCTGTGCATAACATCTGGCCGACCCTTTGGGCAAAGGTCAACCGCGAAGCGCTGCAGGAGAGCGGCATGGAGGGCAAGCTCATGTTCTTCACCCGTTCGGGCTATACCGACACTGTGAAGTATTCCACGATGATGTGGAACGGCGACAACCATGTGGACTTCACCTTTGACCTCGGTCTGCCGTCGGTCATTCCGGCCATGCTGTCGCTGACGTGCTGCGGCTTCGGCCTGAGCCATTCCGACATCGGCGGCTACACGACCTTTTTCAATCTCAAGCGCAGCGAAGAGCTGCTGATGCGCTGGCGCGAGATGAACGCGTTTTCGCCCGTTTTGCGCGGTCATGAGGGCTTGAACCCCGACCTCAACGCGCAGTTTGACGCAAGCGAAGCGGTGCTGCGTCACGGCGCCGCGATGAGCGCCATTCATGCCGCACTCAAGCCGTATCTGATGGACGCCGACCGCTACAACCACGAGCACGGCGTCGGCATCGTGCGTCCGCTGTTCTTCTATTACAACGAGCAGCGCGCCTTTTTGGAAACGCATGAATATCTGCTCGGCCGCGATATCCTTGTTGCGCCCGTCATCACCGAAGGCGCCGTCACGCGCGAGGTGTATCTGCCCGACGACGAATGGATTCATGCTCCCTCGGGCACAGAATTCCGCGGCGGCACCTATACGGTGAGCGCTCCCATCGGCGCAATTCCGGTGTTCTATCGCAAGAAAGCGGATGCGTCGGTGCACGAGATGTTTGCGTCCATCACCTTCCCGAAGGAGCGCGAAATCTATGGCTGAGCTTTTGGAGCGCCTGAACGCGGTCAACGATGTGCCGGTCGTCAGCGTGCTGGATGAGCGCTTTCGCACCTTCGGCAATGTCCTTTCCGGTTTCGATTTTTCGCCGTTGACGAAGTTCCTGCGTCGGGCGACAGCCATTCCCGAAAACGGCAATATCTATGTGCCGTCGGTGCCGGAGATGGAGCAGTTGCCCTTTGCCGCAGCGATTGAAACAACGCTGTACGGCGGCATGCCGATCCAGATCGGCTACTGCAACGGCAGAAACACAACGTACAACGGCTTCGAATACCACAAGGGGAGCGAGCTGAACATTGCCGCAACGGATTGTATGCTTGTGCTCGGCCACACCTGGCAGATTGAGCAAAACACCTTCACCGTGGGGAATGAAACGGTCTTTTTCGTGCCGAAAGGCACAGCGATCGAACTGTTTCAGACCACGCTGCACCTGTCGCCCTGCCGTGTGTGTGACGAAGGCTTCAAAGTGGTTGTCGTGCTCCCGCGCGGCACCAACACACCGCTGAAAACACAGCCTGCAACGCGCGAAGGCGAAGCGCGGCTGCTGCTGCAGACCAACAAATGGGTGCTGTCCCACCCGGAGCGTGAGCCGCTGATGAAACAGGGCGCGTGGCCGGGGCTGGTTGGAGAGAATAAAGAGCTGCATTATTGAAATGTTGAGTGGATTGAGGAAAAAAGGGCATAAGGGAATCAGGGAATAAGGGAATAAGGGAATAAGGGAATAAGGGAATAAGGGAATAAGGGAATAAGGTGTTAAGTGTTTTAGAATTCAGGGGGAGAACCCGAAAAACATATTCCGCCTCCTGATTCTTCCATGCACAGTTTTCATGTGCTAATCAATTCCACATTCCAAATTCCACATTCCACATTGCCCTCAACCCCTTAATCCCTTAATCCCTTCCTGCCCCCCCTGTCTACTTTTACTTTTCCCGGAGGTTTCCCCATGTCTTTTACATCCTGCTACATTCCCATCGGTGTGCCGACGTTCCATCTGGAATCGGCACAGAAAGAATTTGATAAATCCGTCGCTCTGCTGCGCGGCATCGACGAAAATGTTGCTGTGCCGCAGGAGATGCTCCTTTCGCTCGACAAACTGCGCGCCTTTCTTTCTAAGGTGCAGCCCGATCTTGCAATCGTGCAGAACATCACCTTTGCCAACGCCGCATACATGAGCGAGGTGCTGCATACGTTTGATTGTCCCGTGCTGCTCTGGACGCTGCGCGAGCCGGTCATTGACGGCGGTCGTCTGCGGCTGAACTCGCTCACCGGCGCATATTCCGCCGCCAACATCATGCGTGCGTGCGGCAAGCGGTTTGCCTATGTGTTCGGCGCACCGCAGGAGGAGACCACAAAGCGCGAGATTGCCGCTGTGATCGCCGCGGCAAAGCTCAAAAAGGACATTGCCGCGCTGCGGCTGCTGCAGATCGGCCACACGCCGGAGGGCTTCGGCTTCGGCCGTGGACTGGACAGCGAGATGCTTTCCACGTTCGGCGTGCGGTTGACAAGCATCGAAGCGCGTGAGCTGATCGACCGCGCCAAGGGCTATTCCGACGAAGAGATCGCTTCTTACCTTGCCGTGGCAGGGGAGCGCATCCGCGCACTGGATAAAACGCCGGAAAAGAACAAGCTCGATTTTGCCCGCCTGTTCAAGGCGTATGACACCTATGTGAAGGAAAACGGGATCGGCGCGGTTTCCAGCCGCTGCTGGCCGGACTTTTTCACTTCGTTCGGCACCCCGGTCTGCGCGGTGCTCGCCATGCTCGGCGACAACGGCGTGCCCGCCGCCTGCGAAGCGGATTCCTACGGTGCGTTGTCGATGTTCATCGGACAGACGCTCACCGGAAAGCCGACCTTCTTCGGTGACCCCGTTTCGCTCGATGAGGGCGAAAACACCATCACGCTCTGGCACTGCGGCACCGCCGCCTGCTCGCTTGCCCGCGAGGACACCGGCGCAGTCTGCGACGTGCACTGCAACCGCAAAATCGGTCCCACGCTTGATTTCGGCTGCAAAGCGGAGCCGAAGGTGACGATCTTCCGCGTCGGCCGTGAGCCAAACGGTTCGTTCCGCTTCTTTATCTGCACGGGTGAAGCGCTGGACAAGCCGAAGCAGTTCAACGGCACATCGATCGTTGTCAAAACGAACGCCGCTGCGCGTGAAATTGTGGAAAGCAGCGTCAAAAACGGCTGGGAGCCGCATTTCGTTGTTGCCATGGACGACATTGCCGCCGAGCTGACCGCGCTTGCGGAAATGTACGGCATTCCGGTGGAAGCTTATTAAAACAAATGCGGCGAGATTTCTTAATAGTCTTTTATTGACGCAGTTCAACCTCCCATGCTATAGTTAGGATATACTACTGATTCACTTGGATGTGCAAATCTTGGCGGCAAATGTCCTGTTGCATCTGACAGAAATTTCTCGCCAATTCTCATGCACCGAGTGTATCAGCGGGAACCTAAGCTATAACATCGGGAGGTTTGATTATGCAACGTATTCTTTCCATGATTCTGACAGCCGTTTTGATGGTTACAACCATGTTTGGCCTTTTGGGTGAACAGTACGACGTTTATGAAGATATTCGCTACGGAGAAGCCGAGCGCAATCTGGTTTCGGTCTATGTGCCGAAGAATGCCTATGACCGGAAGACAAACGGCTGTGTGCTGATTCTCCACGGCGGCTCCTGGAACGGCGGAAGAAAAGAAGATATGGCGCCGTTTTGCAAAAAGATTGCCATGCAGGGTTATATTGCGGCAACGATGAGCTATTCACTCTGTGACAAAGTGAAGATCACCGACGTTACGGTCTATACCATGCTCGACGAAATAACGGCCTGTATTCGTGCGCTGAAACAGTTTTCCGACCAAAAGAAGCTGCATATTCAGTCGCTTGCGCTCTCCGGTTATTCGGCCGGCGGTCATCTCAGTATGCTGTACAGCTATGCGCAGCCGCAGAATGCCGTCATTCCGCTGGTGTTCACCGCAAACAGAGTGGGACCTGCGGATTTAACAACCGCAGCTTGGGGAAAAGGCGCTTATGCCATGTGCTCCAAACTGCTGGGCCGGGAGTTGACAGAGCAAATGCAAAAAAGCGGCGAAGCCGACCGCCTTTGTAAAAAAATCTCACCGGTCTATTATGTAACGCCGGCTTCGGTTCCCTCCATTTTTGCCTATGCCGGCAATGACCCGATCGTGACAAAGGGGAACCGCACGGCAATGGTCAATAAGTTTAAGGAAGTTTTCGGTGAAAACGGCAACGGTTACAACTATATTTTCTATCCGTTGTCCGGGCACGGGCTGCTGCTCGATCCTGTCAGCGAATATCAATATGATCAGGCGCTGTTTCGCTATTGCAAAACTTATTTTGGCTACGAGGGCAGATGATCAAGCGCGTGTTGCCGGACGCAAAAAACGAACCCATCTTCCATTGGAAGACGGGTTCGTCGTTGTAAATGGTGAGGATAAGTGGACTCGAACCACCGACCTCTTGCATGTCAAGCAAGCGCTCTAACCAACTGAGCTATACCCTCATTTGCGGTTGCGAGCAATAGTTTACACTATTTTTCCCGAAATGTCAATAGTAAAGAGAAAAAATTTGAAAAATTGTTCGTATCCGCATCATACATTTCATTCCAGATAGCCATGCGCCGTCAGCACATTGCGCACTACGTCGGGATAATCGGTGATGAGGCCCTCTACGCCGAGCTGGGCCATGCGGCAGATGGTTTTGGGGTTGTTGACGGTCCACACATTGACCGCCATTCCGTTTTCGTGCGCGGCGTCCACAAGCGATTTTGTGACATAAAGAGAGAACGGGTGCAGCGCGTCGGCGTGCAGCTCTTTCGCAACGGAGAGCATATTGCGGTGGAAAATTTTGAACGTGACCTTGCTGTTCGGGCTGTAAAGAAAGCCGGTCTTTGTCAGCGGATCCACTTTTTTTGCCTCGCGCAGCAGCGCAGGGTCGAACGAGGAGATCAGCAGGCGGTCGAACAGACCGAAGTCCTTGACGGCGGCAATCGTGTCGCGCACAATGCTCGTTTCATTCTCCTTCGGGCTTTTCAGCTCAATGTTGAGCACCTTGAGGTCGCTGCTTTTCGCCAGCGTGAGGAACTCGTCAAGCGTGGGAATCGGCGTGCCGGCGAATTTTTTGCTGAAATAGCTGCCGAAGTCATAGGCGCGCAGTTGCTCCAGCGTCATCTGGGCGATGAGCCCCTTGCCGTCGGATGTTTTGTCAATCGAATAGTTGTGGCAAAGCACAAGCTTGCCGTCCTTTGTAAGGTGGACGTCGGTTTCAAAGCCGTCAGCGCCCTCCTGCAAGCCGCGCTCAAACGCGGGCAGAGTGTTTTGCGGGGCATAGATGTTGGCGCCGCGGTGGGAGATAATGTTGATTGCAGCCATTGAAATCCTCTTTCCCTATAAGATAGTATTACTATACACCCGATTTGCGGCAGTTGTCAAGCACTTTGCGACAGAATGGCAAAAAATTCGAGATGTTTTTGTGAAAAATCCCCAAAAAAACAAAGTTGACAAATTATTTATTATATGATACAATCTATACGATAAGTGGGCGATGTATTCAGAATTCAAATAAGGTTGTGAGAACATGAGAGTTAGAAAACAGTCCTTAGGCAATCAGAATATGATCGGTGCAAAAGTTGAAGCCAAGCGGAAGGAACTTGGCTTAAAGCAAGTGGACCTGCTCACCCGGCTGCAGATTCAGGGCGTTGAATTGTCTTCCTCCGGCCTTTCCAAACTGGAAGGGCAGATTCGGAAGGTCAGCGACTATGAGCTTGTGGCGTTTGCTGACGTGCTCGGCGTCAGCATCAATTGGCTGATCGGGCGGGAAGACGACTGAAACGGCAGATTTCTTCAGTCGCTGCTTTTTGAAAACGCAGCGCAGGGCGAAAGAAGAGATGGCAGTGTAGTTTTGCCTGCCTTCTTTTTTTGCGCCTTTTTCGTCACAATCCATAATTTTGTCCCCGTATTTTTTACTTGATTTTTGCTTGCGTTATTGATAAAATATAATTTGTATGAAATCACCGGCGGAAAAGAACGGGAGAGAAAACCATGGCCGATTTTTTTGAGGAGAGCTACCACAAATCCACCTTTGACAACATTCCCGAAGAAAAACGAACCAAGATTTTGAGCGTTGCGGTCAACGAATTTGCAACACAGGGCTTTGAAAACGCAAACATCAACACCATCGCAAAAAAAGCGGAGGTCAGTGTCGGCTCGCTGTATAAATATTTTGATACAAAAACCGATCTGTTCCTCACCTGTGTCGGCCATGAGATCAGCTACCTCGGCCAGCTCCTGGAGGCTGTGACGGCGGACGAGAGCGACATTATGCTGAAATTTGAAAAGCTGCTGCGCGCCGCGATCACCTTTTCACGCGAGAACGCGATCATCAATATGCTCTATAATGAGTTTACCACCGAGAGCAACAGTCTGCTGGGCAAACAGCTTGTGGAAAAAATGGAAGCGATGACGGCAAAGGCGTATAAGAGCGTGATCGTGCAAGGGCAGGTGTCGGGCGAAGTGCGCGCCGATATCGATCCGGGCATGGCGGCGTTCCTGGTTGACAATCTCCTGATGAATCTGCAGTTCTCTTATTCCTGCACCTATTACCGCGAGCGCTATAAAATCTATGCGGGCTATGACATCTTTGAAAAGGATGAGTTCGTGATCGAAAACATTCTGCGCTTTGTCAAAGCCGCGCTGAAACCGCAAAAGTATCCTGAAAGGAAGGATTTATTATGAAATATGCACTTGCTTATGACATCGGAACCACCGGTGTAAAAACCTGTTTGTTTGAAATCGGCGACACCATCCGTCTGCTCGCCGGCGAAAGCGAGGGCTACCCGCTGTATGTGCTGCCGGACGGCGGCGCGGAGCAGGACCCGGAGGAATGGTGGAGCGCCATGTGCAGTACGACGCGGCAGGTGATTTCTGCCGCCGGAATTGCGCCGGAAAAAATCGACGGCATCTCCTTCTGCTCGCAGGGGCAGGGCCTTGTGCTTGTGGATAAAAACGGAAAACCCGTGCGCCGTGCCATGAGCTATATGGACCAGCGTGCACGCAAGGAGCTCAAAGAGGGCTTTGCCAACGGTCTGCAGGTTGCGGGCGCAAACGTGTTTAAGCTCCTGCCGGCGCTGATGATCACCGGCGCTGCGCCGCTGTCCGTGAAAGACCCCGTGTGGAAATATAACTGGGTGAAAAACAACGAGCCGGACGTATTCGGGCGCGTTTATAAATGGCTCGACGTCAAGGAAGCGCTCATCTGCCGCATGACCGGCGAATTTGTCATGACGCAGGATACCGCCTTCAGCGCGCTGCTGTATGATTTGAAAAAGAAGGAATGGAGCCAAAAAATGTGCAAGATGTGCGGGGTCGATATCAAGCATCTGCCGCGCATCATCAAATCCGCAGATAAGGTCGGCGGGTTGACCGCACAGGCGGCAAAGGAGCTCGGCCTTGCCGAGGGCATTGCCGTTTTCGGCGGCGGCATCGACGCATCGCTGATCGGCGTGGGCGCCGGTGCATCCGCGATCGGCAAAACGCACATTTACATGGGCACCTCCGGCTGGGTCTCCACGGCGGTGGAGCCGAAAGCGCTGGTGGATACCGCAACGATGGTTGCGGCGGTTGTCGGCGCATCGGAAAAGACCTTCAACTACTGGGCGGAGCTGGAGACGGCGGCAAAGTGCATGGAATGGGTGAAGGATCACCTTGCGCTCGACGAGGTCGGCATCTACTTGAAAAAGCACGACGTTACGCAGGCGGACGATATGGAGCGCAAATACACCTCCCTCTACACCTATTTGCAGGACGTGATGAAGAAAGTACCCGCCGGCTGCGGCGGTGTGGTGTTCACCCCGTGGTTCCACGGCAACCGCTGCCCGTTTGAAGACCCGAACGCCCGCGCAATGTTCTTTAATATGAGTTTGGATACCGGTAAGAGCGAACTGATCCGCTCTGTTGTGGAGGGCGTCTGCTTCCATATGCGCTGGATGCTCGAAGCGCAGGAAAAGAAGGTCAAGTCCAGCGACGCAATCCGCTTTGTCGGCGGCGGCGCATTGGGTGAAACGACCTGTCAGATTCTTGCGGACTGTTTGGGCAAGGATGTGGAAACGGTCGCGTCCTCGCAAAACGTCGGCGCGGTCGGCGCAGCCGCTGTGGTGGCTGCCGGTCTGGGGCTTGTGGACGATGTCAACGACACCGACAAGTTCATCAAGGTGGAAAAAATCTATCATCCCGACCCGTCGGTCAAAGCGGTCTACGATAAGAATTTTGCCGTGTTCAAGCAGCTTTATGCGGCGAACAAAAAGGGCTTTGCCATGCTCAACGGCTGAGACGGCAACCAAAGAGACGATGCTCCGCCGTGGCTTTTCATGGCGGAGTCCTTTTCAAAGGAGAAATGAAGAATGAAAATGTTCCATGTCGGTGTGATCGGCCTTGGCAACCGCGGCGCTTGGTGGGTGAACGAGATGCTCGCAGAGCTGGACTACATCCATGTTGCCGGACTTTGCGATGTTTATGAGGATCGTCTTCAAAACACAAAGGCGCAGCTTATGAAAAAAGGACGTCCGGCGCCGGCGGTTTTGACAACGGACTATCAAGCGCTGATCGACGCGCCGGAGGTGGAGGTCGTGCTGGTGTTTTCGTCGTGGGCGAACCACCATGACGCGGCAATCCGCGCCCTGCGCGCCAAAAAGCCCGTTGCCATCGAGGTTGGCGGGGCGTACAGTGTGGCGGAGTGCGAATCGCTTGTCAAAACGCAGGAGGAGACCGGCACGCCGTTCATGCTGCTGGAAAACTGCTGCTACGGCGAATATGAACTGATGGCGCTGAATATGGCGCGGCACGGCTTGTTCGGCGAAATTGTTCACTGCGCCGGCGGCTACATGCATGATCTGCGCGGCGAGATCTCCCGCGGCAACGAGACGCGCCACTACCGCTTTCACGAATATCTGACCCGCAACGCGGAAAACTATCCGACCCATGAAATCGGCCCGATCGCAAAGCTGCTGAACATCGGAAACGGCAACCGCTTCGTTTCGCTGGTTTCGGTCGCGTCCCGGGCAGCGGGGCTGCACACCTATATCGAAGCGCACGACGATCTGCGCGAAAAATATGAAAAAACGGTTTTTCGGCAGGGCGACATTGTGAACACCGTGCTCACCTGCGCCGACGGCACAACGGTTGCCATCACGCTTGACACATCGCTGCCGCGCTACTACAGCCGCGGACTGACCGTGCGCGGCACAAAGGGCATGTATGAGGAGGCAACGCAGTCTGTGCTGCTGGACAGCGAAACGTACCCGGGCGCGGAATGGGACTGGTCGCCGCAATTTTGCAACCGCGAGCGCTTTCTCGAACAATGGCGTCACCCGATCTGGCAGCGCTATCGCGGCGAAGGTGTGAAGGAGCAGGGGCACGGCGGAATGGATTTTCTGGTGATCGACGCGTTTTTTGAAGCGCTCGACAAAGGGCTTCCGATGCCGATCGATGTGTATGACGCGGCGACGTGGATGGCGATCACCGCCCTTTCCGCGCAGTCGATTGCACAGGGCTCTGTGCCGGTCGCGTTTCCGGATTTTACCGGCGGACACTGGAAAACAAAAAAAGAGGAGCCGGTGTGGAAGTACGCCATCGGCTGATTACAACCAAAAACGTGGAGAGCGGAACCATGCCACTCTCCACGTTGTGTTTTTTACAGGGTGTTACACTTTGAAAATCGTCAGACTCTCGAATTTTTCGCCCGCCTTGAACGTGCACTGCGGAAAATCGGGGTGGTTCGGCGTGTCGGGATAAAACTGCGTTTCCAAACAGAAGCCGGCGTGTTTGGTGAGCGGTGCGCCGCCTTTGCCGATTTCGCTGCCGTCAAGAAAATTGCCGGTGTAAAGCTGCATACCCGGCAGATCGGTAAATACCTGCAGCCGGCGGCCGCTGTCGGGGTCCTTTGCTTCGGCGGCAAGGCGCAGCTTTCCGTTTTCGCCGTTCAGACAGAAATTGTGGTCATAGCCGCGGCACTGGATGAGCTGTTCGTCGTCGGCGGTGATATCGCGTCCGATGGGCTTTGCAATGCGGAAATCAAAGGCTGTGCCGTCCACGGGTCGTTTTTCGCCCGTTGGGATGGACAGCGCGTCGGTCGGCGTGTAGCAGTCGGCGTTGATCTGCAGTTCGTGCGCAAGAACGTCGCGCTTTCCGGCAGTCAGGTTGAAATAGGCGTGGTTCGTGAAGTTCATGATCGTCTCTTTGTCGGAGACCGCGCAGTAGTGAATTTCCAGCTCGCCGTGCTCGGTCAGCACATATTTTACGGTCATGTCCACATTGCCGGGGAAGCCTTCGACGCCGTCCGGGCTGTGATAGGCGAATTCCACGGCGTTGTCGTCGGTGATGATCGCGCGCCACAAAGCGCTGTTGTATTCGCCGCCGCCGTGCAGGCAGGTGGTGCCGTTTTCGTTCTTGGTTGCCTGATATTCCTTGCCGCCGACGGTGAATTTTCCGCCGCAAAGCCGGTTCGCGTATTGACCGATGATCTCGCCGGCGTAGGTCGTTGTGGAAAGGTGCCCGGCAAGGGAATCAAAGCCCATGAGGATGTCGCCCATCTCGCCGTCTTTGTCGGGGCAGACAAAGCTGTTCAGCGTGGCGCCGCGTGTGAGAATGCCGACTTTGATGCCGTTTGTGTTTTCAATCGTATACTGATAAACTTCTCTGCCGTCGGGCATGGTATCGTAAAAGGTTTTGATGACGCTCATGAAAAAAGCCTCCTTTTTGTTGTGCTTTCATGGTAGCACATTTTTTTCGGTTTGTAAATAAGCAAAAAAATTTTATGCAAAGCTACAGAATTTTCCCGCTGTTTTTTGTGCGCGTTTCTTGTCGAAAACGGTTGCAAGAAGTTGGAAAAAATGCTATAATATGGCTGTTATGTTTGTGCACTCCTTTGTGCATTTTGACTGTTTTGATTCTTTTTATTAGGTTGTGATGATTCATGCGTCAACTGTCGACGAAACTGATTGCCGCTGTGTTTGCCTTGTCTTTGCTCGCCTTGCTGTTCGGCTGCGGAAAACAAGAGCTGCCCGAGGTTTCGGAACCTTCGACCACCGGAGCGATCGTTGAAACGACAAAAAAGGTCAAAAAGACCGATTATAACCGCCTGACAGGTTTGGACGATCTTTCCAAAAAGGGCAAGGGCAAGCGCCCGATCGCCGTGATGATCAACAACATCCGCGCCTCGCTTCCGCAATACGGCATTTTTGACGCCGATCTGATGTTTGAATGCCTTGTGGAGGGCGGCATTACCCGTATGATGGCGGTTTACGCCGACCAGACCAAGATTCCGAAGGTGATGTCCGTGCGTTCGTGCCGTTATTATTTCCCGATCTTCGCCAAGGGCCTTGACGCGTTTTACATCTGCTTCGGCTGCAATCCGACGCTTGGCAAGCAGGCGCTCAAGAACACCGAAATCGACTATATGGACGGCTCGGAAAACTATGACACCGACTTTTTCGGCCGCGACGCCGAACGGCTCAAGCATTACAGCAAGGAGCACACGGCCTATCTCAAGGGCGACAAGGTTCCGGCGCTGCTGAAAAAGTATGACTTCCGTGCAAAGTATGCCAAGGGCAAGGATGAGTATATCTTCGACTTCCGCGACCCGAAAACGGTCAGCGACAAGGAATGCACGAATGTGCGGCTGAATTTTTCCAAGAGCTACTATACCACCTTCACTTATGACAGCAAGAAAAAGGCCTATTTGAAAACCCACACGGGCAGTCCTCATATGGACGCCGCCGTGAACAAGCAACTGCAATACACGAACGTGTTCATCCTTGAAACGAATGTGGCGCCGTTCCCGGGCAGCCAGCTTGTCAAGATCGACTGGAAGGGCGGCACAGGCTACTATCTGTCTTACGGCACGGTGCGCGAGATCAAGTGGCACAAGAAAAACTACGACGCGCCGATCGTGATCACAAACAAGAACGGAAAGGAAATTCAGATCAACCGCGGCAACAGCTACATCGGCGTGGTCAACTATGACAGCACCGTATTTTGAGGGAATTGTTGCCTAATTTTAAATTTTCTGTGCAAACACTTGCAAAGAACGGCAGGGTATGCTATACTGAAACCACAAAGAAAACAATTTCACGAAAGGAGTTTATCTCATGGACGCACTCAACAAAATTATTGATTCTTTCAAATCCGTGATCGAGCAGATCGTTGATTTCTTCAAAGATTTCATCAAGCAAATGCGCGCGATCGGCGACGACAAAGGCAAGAAAGACGAAGAAGTTGAATAATGAAAAAGGCGGTGCTTGAAAGCGCCGCTTTTTTTTGCAAATTCGGAATTCGGAATTCGGAATTCGGAATAGAGGTCGCGGGAAAGGCAGCATCTTAAAAAAGATGATCTCCGCGCTCATCAGAAGCACCGAAAATGAAGTTCCGTCTATTTTAAAGGAATCCTTTTCCGCTACACTTTGACGCATCGCCGCAGGCGGCGTCCATTCATTCCGAATTCCGCATTCCGAATTCCGAATTAAAAAAACCGCTCTGCCGGCCGGCAGAGCAGTTTTTTATTTTTCCCATTTCATAATCGTTTTGCCCATCGCCTTTTTGGTGTCGAGGTCAAACGCCTCGCCCATCTCCTTGATATGGCGGATGGTGACGACATTGCCGATCATATGCGAAAGATATTCCACGATTTCGGGATACTTTTCATACATTTCAACCGTCTTGAGGAAGTCCGCACGGCCGGAGCGGGAGGTGCCGAACATCCGCAGACCCTTTTCCAGAATCATGCGCGTGTTGATCGGCACGGGATATTCGCTCACGCCGAGGATGGAAATTGTGCCCTCGGGGTTGATATAGTCGATGATTTGGTTGATTGCAATCTGCGAGGCGTTGCCGCCGACGCATTCAAACGCGTGATCCACCGTCAAATCGTCCGGAATTTCCGTGGTGAGGATGGTTTTGTCCACAAACGTGAAATCCTGCAGCTTCTTTTCGTCAATGCCGAAAACATAAATTTTCGTGTCGGGGAAAAACTTGCGCAGAAATACGCTTGTCATATAGCTCAAATTGCCGTCGCCCCAAACGCCGATAATGTTGCGGCGCGCGTGGGCGATTTTGTCAAAGCGCGAAATGGCGTGCACGCTGACGGAGACCAGCTCCGTGAACGCCGCCACATGCGGATCGATATCCTTGGGCAGACGAACCAGACGGTCGGCGGGCAACTGGACATATTCCTGCATAAAGCCGTCGAAGCCGCTGGCGCGGAATTTGCTGGAACGCAGATAGTTTTCCGCAATGATGTCGTCGTGTTCAACCGGGGTGTTCGGAATCATCACGACCTGTTCGCCGATTTCAAACGAACCGTCGGGCGCATAGACCACTTCGCCGATCGCCTCGTGGATGAGCGCCATCGGCAGCTTTTTTGCAAGCACCTTCGGGTCGCGTGTGCCCTGATAATAGCGCTGGTCGGCGTGGCAGATGGAAAGATACGTCGGGCGCACGATCACGTCGTTGCTGAATAAGTCCAGCTCGGTGAACGCAATTTCGATTTTGCGCGGCGCGGTCAGTCGGTAAACGGTATTCAGCATAGAATCAGTCCTTTCCGCCGGCTTCTTCGTCAAGCAGGACTTTTGCTACGCGCAAATCATACGGATAGGTGATTTTGATGTTGTGCACTTCGCCCTGAATCAGATGCACCGGATGCCCCTTCATGGTGAAGATCTTGCACGCGTCGGTGAGGATGTCTTTTTCCTCGGCGGTCAAGCTCTCATACAGATCCTTGAGCAGCTTTGCCTTGAACGCCTGCGGGGTCTGACCCTGATACAGGCGGCTGCGGTCGGGGATGGCGCTGATGGTCTCTTTGTCAGCGCTTTCCACAATCGTATCCGTGGCGGGAACCACCGTATCCGTGGCGCCGTATTTGATGGCGCCGTCGATGTTTTCGTTGATGATGCGCACAGAAACGAACGGGCGCACCGCGTCATGCGTCACAATGACGGTGTTGTCGTCCAGTCCGTCTGTCTCCTCGATATAACGGATGGCGTTCATGATCGTTTCGTTGCGCGTCTCGCCGCCTTTGATGACCACAAACTTGTCGCTGGGCGGAAGATACTTTGCAAGCTTTTCCTTGGTGTAGTTCACCCACTGGTTGGGGCAAAGGATGATGATCTTCTGAAACGCACTGTTAATGAAGAACTTCTCCACCGTGTGCGCGATGATGGGCTTGTGGTTGATATGCAGATACTGCTTCGGCTTGTCCTGATTTCCCATACGGCTGCCGATACCGCCGGCAGCGATGACTGCGTAGACCATAAAGTTTCACCTCATAAATTTGATAACAACTTATTGTACCGCAGTTTTATGCTTTTGTCAATATTCTTGTTATTTCAGATACGTTTGCGCATATTGCACGGACAGGGTGTACACCCTGTCTGCGCTGTCCGGGTCATCGGCGAGATCGTGGCCGGAGTTCGGGTAGCAGACAAAATCGTTCGTCACACCCGCAGCCGTGAGAGATTCGGAAAGCGCTTGCACGCCGGCAAATGGCACGATGGTGTCCTTTTCGCCCTGCGCAAAAACGGTCGGAACAGCACTTGATGCGTATGTGATCGGTGAAACGGCGCGCAGCGCGCTCATGAACGCTTCGTAATTGCCGCTCTTGTTTGTGTATTCTTCCACGGTGATGCGCACGCCGCAGGCCTTCGCCATCAGATCGAGCATGGCGCTCAGATCGCCCAGCGCGTTGTTTTCCAAAAAGTCCGCCCGCGTCAAATCGCTCGGTCCGCAAAAGCTGATTGCAGCAACCGGCGTGACCGGCGCACTGCTGTTTCTCGCATAGGCATACAGCATCGACAGATGCGCGCCGGCGGACATGCCTGCAAGAATCACTTTGTTGACAGTATAGCCCGAAGCAGCGGCCGTCTCTTTGATTTTTGCAAGCGCGGCGCCGATATCATCGAGCAGATCGTTCATGTGAACGGTGTCGGAGATGTAGCGGTAGCTCATCGTTGCGGCAGCATAGCCGGCGTTTGCCCATTGCGCGATGAGGTCATTGTAGGTCGATTTGTCGCCGAAAATCCAGGCGCCGCCGTGGATGAAGAGCACAAGGCCGGTTTCGCCTTTTTGCGCCGGCAGCATCAGATTCAGGCTTTGCCGGGTTGCGTCCGCACCGTAAACGAGGGTTTGCGCACTGCCGGATGGCGTGTCCGGCACCGGCGTCGGCTGCTGCGTGTTTCCGGAGCCGCCGTGAAGCAGTCCGGAGAGGAAGAAGAAAAAGGAAAGGAAAAGGGAGAAGAATTTTTGGAAAAATGCCTTCATAAAAAGGACTCCTTTACTATAAGATAAATACATTATACAGTTTTGGAAAAAAGTTGTCAAGAAAAAAGGAGGTAAAAGAATCAGCGGTGAAAAAGTTTACTTTGAAAACAAAACTTTGACAAATTGTATCGTTCACGGTTTGGCCTTGTGACAGCCATCGGATCAGGGGAGGGCTCTGCAAATTTCGCCGAACACCGGCGCACAGTCCGCCGCGCCGGAAACGCCGTTTTCGTTGAGGATGACCACAGCGTATCGCGGCATCTTTGCCGGAAAAAATCCGGCGAACCATGTTCGGCAAACCTCTTTTTCGTCCGCAAAAATGCCGCTTTGCGCTGTGCCGGTCTTGCCCGCGCCAACCGTGCCGGCTGCTTTTGCCGAAGCGGCTAACAGCGCTTGCATTTGCCGCACAGTCGTTTCCTTCAGCCGACGCACGGGCGCAAACGGCGTTTCGCGCTGCAGGGCGCCGTGTTCGTCCACAGTGCCGCACAGCACGGTCGGCGGGGTCTGCAGCCCGGTTGCAAGAAGCTGATAGACAGAAAGCAACTGCACCGGCGACGCGAGCAGCCTGCCTTGCCCAAAGGCAAAATTCGCCCGTTCTCCCGGCAGCAGCAGATCGCGTGCAGCGGGCAGGCTCCCTTTGCTGCAAAAAAGCCCGTCGCAAAGCGGAAGGGGGCGGGAGAACCCGAGTGTTTCGCAAAAAGAAAGGAAGGCCGTTTCGTCTATTTTCTGCATCAGGCGGATAAAATAGGTATTGCAGGAGTTTTCCAGCGCCTCTTTCATCGTCTGCTTCCCGTGCGCCTTTTTTCCGAAGCATTGAAACTGCGTTTCGCCGATTTGGCAGGTGCCCGTACAGGTATAGGAAAAGCTGCGCTTTACGCCGTGTTCCAGCGCAAACGCCGCCAGCAGGGGCTTGAACACCGAACCGACGCTGTAGGCGCCGAGCGCCTTGTTTGTGAACGGGGAAAGCGAAGGGTTCGCCGCTTCTGTGTCAAACGACGGCACGCTTGCCATTGCGCGAATTTCGCCCGTTTGCACGTCCATAATCACGGCGCAGCCGCTCTGAATGCGGCTGTTTTGCAGCGCGGCTTCGGTCACACGCTGCATCTCTGAGTCGATCGTCAGCGCCACGCCGCCCTTGCTGTTGAAGTTTGCATCCAGAATCTCCTTCGCTTCGCCGGGGAGCACCCGACCTGCCGCGTCCACGGAAAAACGCACGGAAAGACTGCCGCTGTAACGGCGCAGCAGGGCGTCAAACGCTTTTTCAATGCCGCCGCTGCCGTGGTTTTCGCCGTCGAGCGTGCCGATCAGATGCGCGGCCAAGGCGGAATCTCCCCGGCGCACAGGGACGGAAAAGGTGCGCACAAACGGCGTTTCAACCTGTTGTGCGGCCTTGGCAAGGCAGGGGGCGCCGCGCAAAAGCATCTGCTTTGCCGCGTCTTTCCCGAACAGCGCCGTCATTGTCTGCATAGCCGCTTCACACGGTGCGGCAGCCGCAATCAGCCGTTCATCGGACGGCGCGAGCGGCTGCAGATTGCGGTCATAGATCACGCCGCGCGACGTACCGACGGTGAGCACACGCGTGTTTGTGCGCTGTAAAACCTGCGTTTCCTGCTTTTGTCCGACATCCATCGTGCGCCACAGCAGCGCGCCGAGCAAAATGCAAACCGCCGAAAACAGCGCTATGATCCGTTTTTCCATCTCCTTCACCTCAGAATTAGTCTTTCTTTGTCGGAAAAAGAGATGCGGCGCGGGACAGTCAAAATTTTTTCCATCTTTTTGGGTTAATTTTCAAAAAAGACTTGATTTTTTTGAAAAAATGATTAAAATAGGATTTAGCACTCAGGCAGATAGAGTGCTAAAAATTAGCAAATACGCGTAGAGAGGTTTAACCCGCTGCGCAATATGAAGTATTGGAGGAATCATTATGACGATCAAACCCTTGCTGGACCGCGTTGTCCTCAAGCCCACGGAAATTGAAGAAACCACGAAGAGCGGCTTTATTCTGACGAGCGCATCGCAGGAAAAGCCCCAGTTCTCCGAGGTTGTTGCTGTCGGTCCCGGCGGCATGGTGGACGGTAAGGAAGTGGAGATGTATGTCAAACCCGGCGACAAGGTGATCGCGAGCAAATATGCCGGCACCGAAGTGAAGCTGGACAGCGAAGAATACACCATCGTCCGCCAGAGCGACATTCTTGCCATTGTGGAATAAGAGGAGGTTTTAGATATGGCAAAACAGATTATTTACGGCGAAGAAGCCAGAAAAGCATTGCAGACCGGCATCGACAAGCTGTCCGATACCGTCAAGATCACCCTCGGTCCCAAAGGCCGCAATGTGGTCATCGATAAAAAATACGGCGCACCGCTGATCACCAACGACGGCGTGACGATCGCCAAGGAGATCGAGCTGGAAGAGCCGTTTGAAAACATGGGCGCACAGCTTGTCAAGGAAGTTGCAACCAAAACCAACGACGTTGCCGGCGACGGCACCACAACCGCAACGCTGCTTGCGCAGGCGCTGGTCCGTGAGGGTATGAAGAACGTTGCTGCGGGCGCGAACCCGATGGTGGTCAAAAAGGGCATCAAAAAGGCTGTGGATACCGCAATCGCCGCTGTGAAGGCGAACTCCAGCCCCGTGACCTCCTCCGCTGACATTGCGCGGATCGCCACGGTTTCCTCCGCAGATGAGACGGTCGGTCAGCTCATCGCCGAAGCGATGGAAGTTGTGACCACGGACGGCGTGATCACCGTGGAAGAAAGCAAGACCGCAGAGACCGGCAAAGAGGTCGTGGAAGGTATGCAGTTTGACCGCGGCTATGTTTCGCCCTATATGGTCACTGATACCGACAAGATGGAAGCCGTCATCGACGATGCGTCCATCCTCATCACCGATAAAAAGATCTCCAACATTCAGGAAGTGCTGCCGTTGCTTGAGCAGGTGCTGCAGGCCGGCAAAAAGCTGGTGCTCATCGCGGAAGACGTGGAAGGCGAAGCGCTTGCCACACTGCTGCTCAACAAGCTGCGCGGCACGTTCACCTGCGTTGCCGTCAAAGCGCCCGGCTTCGGCGACCGCCGCAAGGAGATGCTGCAGGATATCGCCATTCTGACCGGCGGCCAGGTCATCACGAGCGACCTCGGTCTTGAGCTGAAGGAAGCAACCGTTGATATGCTCGGTTCCGCGCGTCAGGTGAAGGTCACCAAGGAAAACACCATCATCGTGGACGGTGCAGGCGATAAGGACGAGATCAAGGCTCGTGTGAACCAGATCAAGGCTCAGATCGAAAACACCACGTCCGACTTCGACCGTGAAAAGCTGCAGGAGCGTTTGGCAAAGCTTGCCGGCGGTGTGGCTGTGATCCGTGTCGGCGCCGCAACCGAGACCGAGATGAAGGAAAAGAAGCTGCGCATTGAAGACGCGCTTGCCGCAACGAAGGCCGCCATTGAGGAAGGCTCCGTGGCCGGCGGCGGTGTGGCGCTGCTCAACGCGATCCCCGCTGTGGACGCACTGCTGGACGAGACCGAGGATCCGGACGAGAAGACCGGCATCCGCATTGTGCGCAAGGCCATTGAAGAGCCTGTTCGCCAGATTGCGAAGAACGCAGGCCTTGAAGGCTCCGTGATCATCAACAACATCGTTTCCTCCGGCAAGATCGGTTACGGCTTTGACTTCGCCAAGGAAGCCTATGTGGACATGGCACAAGCCGGCATCCTTGACCCGACGAAGGTCACGCGCTCCGCGCTTGAAAACGCCGCGTCCGTTGCCGCGATGGTGCTGACCACCGAGTCGCTCGTCGCCGACATTCCCGATCCGCAGGCCGACGCTGCCGCTGCCGCAGCGATGGCACAGGGCGGCGGAATGTATTAAAAAAAGTCGGGAGTTATCAGTCGATAGTCGATAGTGATAAAACAGCCGCTGCGGATTTGCAGCGGCTGTTTGCTATTTAACGAACATCTATAAATAAATCTATCAGTTCTGTAATCACGTTCTTTTGTTTTTCGGAGAGATGGTTGATCTTTTCAAGAAGTTTGTGGGTTTCATTATTCCATTCCTGTTTTCCGAACAAAAGCAAGGATTCATCGATTTCAAATATTTGACTCATCTTTTCGATTAGGTACCCACTGATTCACTCGAATTCGCAAACATTGACGGAAAATTTGCCGCTAAGGTTTGCATATTCGAGTTAATCAGCGGGTATTGAAAGGGTTATGCTTCTATTGGTTATCAAATCCGCGTTGACAGTACGCCGCAAACACTATCTGAACTGATATACGACGGAAAAAGCTTTTATACAGTATATTGTTCGGATTTGGAACGGGCGAAACGGGAAATCATCATCGTCAGCCCATTTTTGCGCAAGAACCGTATCACACAGCTCGGCAAAGTGCTCGCACAGGCAGTGCTAAACGGTGTAGGCGTCACTGTGATAACCCGCCCGCCGGAAAGCTTTTCGGAAAAAGACCGCGCGTCGGCAGAACAGGGTGTCGTCTTGTTAAATACCCGCTGATTCATTCGATGCGTAAAGATCGGCGAGGAAATTTTTCGTCAGATGTAACAGAAATCGCGCAGCCAACCTGCCGGTTTGCAAGCGGTTTCTGTGCAAAATGACGGAAAATTTACCGTCAAGATTTGCACATCCGAGTTAATCAGTGGGTACCTAACAGGAAGGGGAAGACTTGGAGATACAGGCCAGTGCAAATTGTTCTGTACTTGCGCTTTATCTGTGGCTGACCGGAACAGCACGCAGAGAGAATATAACGGATCTGAACCGGCAGAATCTTTTAAAAGGCGACCTCAGCGGGTACACAGCACTTGAACGAGCTCGCGCAACTGCCGGCAAAGTAAAGCGAAACAAAGGAACCGGATGCAAAAACTGATCAATGCGACCTGCGCTATCGCGGAAAAAGACGCGGTGCTGCTCGCGCTTTTCGGCACCTTACACCTGTGGTTCATTTTGATCGCTGCGTGCAGCTATATGCTCGTTGGCGCGGTGATTCCGCTGATCAGCTCGAAGTTTGTCAAAGAAGACGGCCTGGTTGTGTCCGGCGTTGCCAAGGACGTCTGCTATTTTGACGCCGGCGCTTTTGTACCGGCGGAGCGCAGCGGCGATCTTGTAACCTTTCCGCTGGGCGCCATGTGCTTTTGCGCGGTGGGCACAGGCGTCAGCCGGATGCTGCACGGTTCACTGGTGCTGCAAATGACCTCCAGTGCCGGACGCGAACATCTGCCGCCGGCATATGTGATTTTTACATTGCTGATCTGACCGGACAAGAGCTCGGTCATTTCTTGTTGCAGCGTTGCAACAACCGGGGCTGCGCCGCGGGTGCTGCTTTTCCACAAAACGCGGCGGCACGGGCGGGTTTCCTTTTGCGAGCGGTGGCTGAGACGATCGCAGAAAACGGCTGTCGTGCAGTTGAGGTTCGGGTATCGTTGTTGCAGCGGTGCAACAAGTTGGTTCTTGTATTTTTCTTCATTTTCAGTATAATGAAAGCGAAAAAGAGGGCGAAAGCCTTTTCTTTTTGCTATATGGTTAGCGAAGGCTAACATCAATGGAGAAGGATGTCTATGAAACAACCATTCATCCGGCGGCTGCCGGTGCTTTGTCTGTTGCTGGCACTTTTTGCGCTGCCGGCAAACGCCGCCTCGTTTTCGACGATGGAGGCGGGCGACTATCCGCTGGACGCAGAGCTGTCGTGCTATGTGAACGCGATGGGCGGTGTGGAATTCGGTGCGCTTCTGCTGCAAAAGACGCAGCTGCACGTCTCGAAAGACGGCAGCAAAACGATCACGCTGCATCTCGGGAAAAGTCAGGTCACGATCTATTCCGTGACCTGCGACACGTTTGTGGACGCCAAGCCCGACAACGGCAACTCCTTTCGCGGCGTGAAAAACGGCACGCTCGGCTATTATGATGTCGACGGTGCACTCGTTACGGACGGCGTGACCTACACATTGTCGGACGCCACGGCGGAAAACGCCGCGAAACAGCAGGTGCATTATGTGGACACGGTCACGTTCCCGGTCTTGTCGCAGCAGGCGGACTATCATCTGACGCTGTGTATCAATTCCAACGTGATGGGCGTGCAGTTTTGCGACGCGAACGATAAAACCACGGAAAACACCTTTCCGGCAGTGTTGACGGTCGACTGGTCGAGCGTCGGTCTTTCCGCCGACAGCATGCAGACCGAAACAACCACTGTGCCTGCGGCGGCGCCCGATGACGTTGAAAAAGAGCAAAAGAGCGGACTGAACCTGTACCGCGTGGGCGACAATACAACGACTGCGCAAACAACGGCCGAAGTGTCCGACCCGGCCGCGGCGGGTGTTGCCGCAACAATCAATCGCCCGGTGCTCTATGCCGCCGGAGTGGTTGGTATTCTTTTGCTGGCTGGCGGTCTTGTGCTGATCATTCTTGGCAAACGCGAGAGAAAAAAAGAGGAGAATCTATAGGATGAAAAAATCGTTTTTGCGCCTGACAGCGCTGTTTTGCTCGTTTACTCTGCTGCTTTGCGGCTGCGCGTCTTCACCCGACCATGCGCCCGACGCGCAAAAGGAGGCGGGTGATACGCCGCGGATTGTGTCGACCTCGGTCGCCATCTGCGAAATTTTGGACGCACTGGAATATGACGACGTGATCGGCGTGCCGGTCACGGAGTTCGATCTGCCGGCGCGCTATGCCGGGGCGGAAAAAATCGGCGCGCCGATGAGTCCGGATCTCGAAAAAATCACGCAGCTTTCGCCCGATCTGGTATTGTCTCCCCAGTCGCTGGAGGGCGATTTGTCTGTAAAATATACCAACGCTGTCCTCAACGCGGGCTTCCTTGACCTGTCGAATGTGGACGGGATGTATGACGCAATCGCGTCGCTCGGCGAACTGCTGGGCAGAGAAGCGCAGGCACAAAAACTGTTGGCGGAACGTGATGCGTTTTTGAAGGAATTTAGCTTTGACGCGGAGGAAACCCCGTCCATCCTGCTGCTGATGGCGTTCCCCGACGGGTTCTATCTGATTGCAACCGAGAATTCCTATGTGGGTAATCTTGTCAAGCTCGCCGGCGGCAAAAACGTCTATGGCAGTGACTATGAAGGCGACGAAAACGGCTTTGTCAATATCAACGCAGAAGATATCGTACAGCGCGACGCAGACTATATTCTTGTCTTTGCCCACTACGGCGAACAGGCGGCCTTCGATTATATGCAGCATGAATTCGAAACCAACAAGACCTGGCAGTACTTCGATGCGGTGCAAAACGGCAGGGTGATTTATCTTCCGCGCACCACGTTCGGCATGAGCGCGTCGCTGTCGTGGACCGAGGGTCTCGACTATCTGAAACCGATGCTGCACCCGGGAGACTGATATGAAAACACTGGAGCAAAAGCCAAAACGGCTGCTTTTGCCGCTGTGCGTCACGGCGTGCGTGCTGCTTTTGGTGTTCTTCTTCGCGGTGAACACCGGCGGTATTCACGTCAGCCCGGCGGCGCTGTTTCGCGGACTGTTTATCGCCTATGACCGCGACGTCGCCATCATTTTGCAGCTTCGCTTTCCGCGCATTTTTATGGCGATGGTCGGCGGCGCGATGATGAGCGTTGCCGGCGTGCTGATGCAGGCGGTGATGCGCAACCCGCTTGCCGACCCCGGCATCATCGGCGTGTCGTCCGGTGCGGCGTTTGCGGCGGTTTTGGTCTCGTCCTTTTTGCCGTCGCTGGCGTTGTGGACGCCGCTGTTTTCCTTTGCGGGCGGACTGCTGGCGTTTTTCCTCGTCTATCTTCTGGCGCAAAAGGGGACAACGAGCCCCATCAGGCTGATTCTGACCGGCATTGCGATTCCGGGCTTTGACAACTGGACGATCCCGGCAAACGAAACACTGGTCAATTGTGATTTCTATAATCCCGACGGCAACAGCTGCTATTTTGAAATCAGCATCCGCCTGAGCGAAACCGGTACGGAGATTTATCATTCCAGGCTTCTGCGACCCGGGCAGCATCTGTACGATATCGAGCTGCTTTCGCCTGTGCCGGCCGGCAGCTATGACGCCGTCATCCATTACAGCACCTATGCCATCGAAGACAACAGCCCGATGAACGGCGCCGACGTGCCGTTTCGGCTGATTGCAGAATAAAAGGAGGACACAAAAATGAAACTGCAAACCAGAAAGATCATCTCTTTTCTGACCGCGCTGACGCTGCTGCTGGCGGTGGCGTTGCCTGCCGGCGCCGCCAAAACGCCGGACGTGGGCGCCTACAGTGTGAAAAGCACCCTCTCGTGCTTTGTGGACGCGATGGGCGGGCAGGAATTCGGTGCCAAGCTTTACAAGGGCGCAAAAATCACCGTGGACAAAAACGGCAGCGCCAAAGCCACGCTGACGATCAACAGCGACATCCCGACCCAGAGCTTTGAAACCGAAGGCAGCAGCAACGTCGGCAGTTTCTTCGCCGCGATCAAGCGCTTCTTTGATTCCATTCTGAACTTCTTCTGCAGCCTCTTCGGCGCAAAATAAGCCCATCTAAGAAGTCCCATCCGAAAGGCGTTGAGCGCCTTTTCGCGGTGGGATTTTTTTCAGGTCACCAGCCGTAGTGGAACTAAAGAAAGTGTCAGAGCCGCTGACAGGATCATTATCTATTATACAAAAGAGGGTGCTGAACAGAGCTCGTTTACAAACATCTACTTTGACGATAACTCCATCGGAAGTGTTTTTGATGCAAACAAAGGTAGTACATATGTAAGTTATAATAGCATCTTTATGCACAGTGAAACTGTAGCTTCTAACGTGGCGTCTCATAAATATCTTGAAAATGATCCAGAGTATTACCCGTTTTCCTATGTTCTCGGGAAAAAAGTCAGCGTCTGGAACAGCACTGAGCACGACTTTTCGGAGAAGGCCGATTGGCGGTACGCAATGCTCGACCGGAGCTCCGATGTCAAATGTTACAAAAACTGGACAGACGGAGAAGCAAAGTACCCGCTGATTAACTCGGTATGTGAAGATTGGCGAGGAATTTTTTCGTCAGATGTAACAGAAATCGCGCAGCCAACCTGACGGTTTGCAAGCGGTTTCTGTGCAAAATGACGGAAAATTTGCCGCCAAGGTTTGCATATTCGAGTGAATCAGTGGGTACCAAAAGCTTTCATCGCCAGAATGAACGGCAGATCGCTGAGAGATGAGCTCAAGAGCGCCGGTATCACGGGCACAGACAGCCTTGTCACATATATGAATAGAGCTGTCGCTTTAGGAGGAGTAGTCCTTCTGACGGGCAACTGTATCTATCCCAGGGATTTCTCTCTCACAACAAACCAAAAAATATATATGGTAGCTATCAGTAACGGCAGTATGGTCAAAAACAGCGAAAAACAATATATTAATTACAGCTTGTTTGAGCTTCACTGATTTATCCTGCTGTATAGAGTCGATTAAAAAAGTGCCCACCGTCGGAATTCGGTGGGCGCGCTTTTTATGTTTCAACGTCAAGATACCGCTTATCCGGTATACGGCTCAATGTTTATGACATCCGCCGCAGGCGTTCTATCCGGCAAGGGATTTTTAAGAAGCTCATCGTATGTATATTTCATTCGCATAGTTGCCATATCGGAATAATAAACGTTGCCGAAAAGATCTGTCGCAAAGAAAACATATTGATACTCTTTGCCGTCAAGCGGCAATTCGGTAATGTATTTGTCAAAAGAAATTTCTCCGCATTCAAACGCATCGCCGTAAACATCTTTCGTCCCGGAATCTTTTACTATCTTTTCGGTGAGCAGCCGAATCTTTACATCATCCCTCAGCTCATAGATCGTATTATCGGGGATGCCTTTTTCGTCAGGCCCTTTCCGTATCCCGGACATCACATAGTAGCCGTTGTTAAACATGCTTTCATCCCACACAAAGCCGTATTGAAGCGTAGCCCGGTCAACACCGTCAAACGGCTCCTTGTTGTAATTGATTTTGACAGGTGTTTCAAAGGTTAAAAAATCATTTGTATTGCTCAAAGCGGAGCTATACATCCTTTTGCCCTTAAAGGCTAAGGTCAAGCCTCTGAAATTGCTTTTGAAAACCATATTCTCATAATCTTTGTCAATATCGTTGTTTGTGCAAAGGATATGACGGGTGCCGTCGTCGTCGGTTTTCATCAGCATAAAATCAATGGACGAAAGATAACCATAGCTCTCTTTGGTAAGCGATACGGAAAAAGCTCCGCTCTCACTTACGCTGCCCCTGTCAACAAATTTGATCGGGGTATCCGGAACATCACAAAAATGCTTTTTTAGGAATTCGGTGTATTCTTCGCTGACGCTGAGCGATACATAATCTTCAACCTCCGCCTCATTATATGTGATCGGATAGTAGAAAGAAACGCCCTCATTGTTGCGGTTGCCGCTGTTTACGATATAGGGAACAGCCTTGTCAACGGCGCTTATCAGATCGACCATTGACAAGCCTTCATCCCACGCCAGATCAAAGAAATTTACCATATCCACCATATTTGAACTGTCATCAAACGGATGATCCATGCCGAATTTTTCGCGTTTTTTTGCAGCGGCGGTCAGGTGAGAGAAAAAGTTTTCGGTATCCGCCATTTTGTTCAAAAACGCAGAGCAGGCATCAAACTGATTCACAAGCTCATCCGAGTGTGACAGGTCAATCAAAGACAGGGTAGAATAAGTGTCTTTGCTCGTTTTGGCGCATTTGTCCATAAATGCGTCGCAGATGCTTTTGCCGATCTCCTCGTTGGAACGATCAGAGGCAAAGGTTTCGCAAAGCGCCTGATAGTCCATGCCGCCGCCGGGGATCATCTCTTCGGAAGCAATCATATAATCTGCGTAATCCTTCATGACCGAAATCACCTCAATGGTTGCCATCAGGCAGGCGTCATAGGTGATAAAATCCAGCTTTTGATGCAGCGCAGCGGCGTCGAGCGCTTCTTTCAATTCTGTCAGAGATAAGGAATCGAAGGCATAGTTTTCGTCAAAGCAAACACCCTTGGCAGAGCCGCCGCCGTGATCCCAAAGAATCAACATGTTCTGCTCGCACGGATATTCCTTTTGTCCCCAAAGCAGAAAATCGGTCAGTGTTTCGGCGTCGCCCATGTTCGCCTGCGGCAGGGTTTCCAAAAGTTTGGTACCCACTGATTAACTCGGATGTGCAAATCTTGACGGTAAATTTTCCGTCATTTTGCACAGAAACCGCTTGCAAACCGTCAGGTTGGCTGCGCGATTTCTGTTACATCTGACGAAAAATTTCCTCGCCAATCTTCACGCACCGAGTTAATCAGCGGGTACCTTGAGCTTGCCGCCCTTTACCTCATAGCGTTGAATCGCGCCGGGGTCTATGTCGTGCGAACGCCAGGTTGCCGCTCCGCCGGTTTCAATGACAACCTTCATATTGTTTTGGATCGTTGCCGACAGAATTTCATCAATGTTTTTGCCCGCAAGCCCCTGACGGGTTTCCAGATTGGACCCGCACATATAGAGAAAAATGGTTTTTTGCTGCCGCCGATTTTGTTGCACCCGCTGCATATCACAAGCAGCGAAATCAAGGCGAATAAAATCGGAAGAAGCTTTTTCATAACGGACGCCCCCAATCAGTATTGGTCATACGCCCGATACCACTGCGCAAAACGTCGCAAACCTTCCCGCAGCGGTGTAGACGGCCGGAAGCCGAAGTCGCGTTCCAGCGCTGTCGTGTCGGCAAAAGTCACGGGAACATCCCCCGGCTGCATCGGCGCTAGCTCTTTGTGCGCGTCAAAATCATAGTCCGCCGGTAACACACCGGCAGCTACAAGCTCTTGTTGCAGAATATCGATAAAATCCAAAAGATTCTCAGGGCTACTGTTCCCGATATTATAAACCGCATAGGGCGGCACCGGCAGGCCGTCATTTCCGGTAACCTTTTTCGGAGCACCTTGCATCACGCGAACAAGCCCTTCTACTATATCATCTACGTATGTGAAATCTCGTTTGCAATTCCCAAAGTTAAAGATACGAATTTTCTCGCCTTTTTGCAATTTCTCCGTTGCGGAATAATAAAACATATCCGGACGACCTGCGGGACCGTATACCGTGAAAAAACGAAGTCCGGTCGACGGGATATTATAGAGCTTGCTGTAGCTGTACGCGAGCAGTTCATTGCTCTTTTTTGTTGCCGCATACAGTGATACGGGATGGTCCACAGGATCATCCACACTGAACGGCACCTTCCGATTTCCACCATAGACAGAGGAGCTGGACGCATACACCAAATGCTCTACCGGATAGCTTCGACACGCCTCAAGAATGTTGAAAAATCCCACAATGTTGCTCTCAATATAGGTTTCCGGATGATCAATCGAATAGCGGACGCCTGCCTGTGCGGCAAGGTTCACCACGATCTCCGGACGGTACTGCGCAAACAACCGCTCCAAAAGAGCTTTGTCTGAAAGGGACCCTTGAATAAAAACGTGTTGAACCGCAGATGCTTTTGCCGCTTTTTCAATCAGTCTCAAACGGTATTCCTTCAGCTTCGGATCATAGTAATCATTCATGTTGTCCAAGGAGATGACTGTACCTTCCGTCATCTCATTCAGCAAACGCAAGACAAGGTTTGCTCCAATAAACCCGGGAGAGCCGGTTACCAATACGGTTTTTCCGTTCAAACAAACCGTCTGCTTTTCATTCTTCATCTGATGATCCCCTTATACGCCTTTTGAACGGCAGCATAGCTCTCCGGACTGCCGATGTCGTAGCGCTTTCCCGGCATTTCCATGCTGTGCAAAACGCTGTGCGCACACATCCACGCCACAAGACTGCCGGGCGCGTCGGTGCCGCAGCCGTCCGCGACCGCGTCTTTGATGCGTCTTACGTCTGCGGCCTTGTAATAATAAAAGGGCGGCGTACACCAATGAGATTTCGGAACGTCCGGTTTTTCCTCCAGCGCGAGCAAAACCTCGTCTTTGCCAATCACCGACACGCCGGATTTGCGCAGCCGATTTTCGTCTGCTTCCCAATACCGCATGGTGCAGGAGGTGTTCTTTTGCTTTGCGTAGTCCAAAAATGAGGTCAGCGAAAAATCGAGCAGATTGTCGCCGGCAATCACCAACAGATCATCCTTTGGTTGCAGAGAATCAATGGCGAGCAACAGATCACAGACTGCGCCGAGGCGCGTTTCGTTGCTCTCGGTTCCATCGTCAAGAACGCGAATCGGCAGCGGTCGCGCAGAGGCCCACGCACGAAACTGCCCCGCGAATTTGTGGTTTGTAATCACGATATATTCATCCACGGTTTTTGCAGAATCAATATCTTCGAGCAGCCAATCCAGTATTGTTTTGTTTCCGACTTTCAACAGCGGCTTCGGGAAATTTTCGGTCAACGGATATAACCGTGTTGCGTACCCTGCCGCAAGGATCATACATTTCATAGCCGGTACCTTATCCCTTTCTGTTTGCCAGACCGTTTTCGCTTTCGCAGAGGCAGAAGGAATATTTTCCTTTCATTTCCGGGAATGCATCCAGATATCGGCGCTCCACATTTTCTGCAATGTACTGCGCTTTATTCGGATTAATGAGCGCTATACAGCAACCCTTAAAACCGGCGCCGCTGAAACGTCCGCCATAAATACCGTCGGTTTCCGTCATGATCTCATAAAGCTTGATTTGCTCGGGAGCACCGCTTTCCCAGTTATGGATGCTGCTCCACCCGGATTCAAAGCTGAGACGCCCGTAGGTATCCAAATCGCCGTTTCGCCACGCTTCTGCGCCGGCCTCCACGCGCTGAAACTCCGTAAACCAGTGTTCGCACCTGCGCATCCAGGGGGTGGGCAATTTGCTTTTATACTGCTGATATATTTCAAACGGGAGATCACGCGCATTCGTATCCTTAAATTTTCCGTATTCCAAGCCGGCGAACGCACGAAGCGCATAAATACCGGAGCGCAGCTCGTCAACGCGCATGTTGTACTTTGAGCTCAACAGAGAATGCTCCAGACCGCTGAAAAAAATCGCGATTTGATAGGGCTTCATCGACGGGTGCGTCGGGATCAATTCATAGCTGTTGTCTGCGCAGTCCAAATAGAGCAGATGATCCTTTTTGCCAAGCACCTCGCAGCTTTGATCCAATGTGCCGATATTGACGCCGACGTAGTTCTTTTCTGCGTCAAACGCCGTGTCAATCAGCTCCCTGTCGCTCAAAGTGATTCCGTTCACATCGCAGAGTGCAGATAAGAAGACAAGAATCACGGCAGCGGAAGAAGACAGTCCGCCGATCGGCAACCCGCCCTCTATGACCCCGCACAAACCGACAGAGAGAACGTACTTCTTTTCCAGCGCCCAGGTCGCGCCGCGCAAATAATCCGCCCAGTCGCCTGTTTTTTCACCAATTTCCAAAATATGCCACTGTGCGCGTTTTGAAAACTGGAGACTTGTCATTTCTATCACACCGTTTTGTTTTGGACGATAAGCAAGGTGAATTCCCTTGTTGATCGCAAAGCCTGTGATCTTTCCGAGATTGTGATCGGAATGCGCCCCGATCGGGCAGATGCGATATGGCGCAAACGCCACACCTTCAGGGGCACGATGATAGATTTCATAAAACTTTTCTTCGCAATGCATAGTCTCCATGGGGGTGATCATTCCTCTTTGTTGTACAGAGTAGTTCGTTTCATGAAGAGTTTCGCTGAATTTCTTCGGATAAATCAGCGGATACTCATTCCTTTCAATTTCTCTTTTGACTTATCTGACGAATGCAGATTTAGGATTCTAAAAAACAGAGCAGGGGAGAGGATCAAAAGCCACTTGATCAGAAGATCTTTTTTTTGTGAGCGTCGATCCCTTGCAGTATTTCAATGCATAAGTATTGATTTCTTTACGGTATTGCCGTCTGACCCGCAGTCTTGCAAACGCCCGTTTTCAAAACGAATCTTTTTACACTCGGCAATGTCAGCGCCCGTTTTAAGCAAAATTTGCATCAGTTTCTCATACATTGTGGGTTCCAACCAGTCCTTAACCTTTCAAAAGATTTTCAATTTCCTGATAGATTCTCTCGCTGTTGTTTTGATCATACAGCGGGAAAAACCGATCAATTCTTCGACTGTAGTTTTCGCTTAAAGATACGCCTTCCATCATGATTTCCCGAAAAGCATCAACAAGCGCCCGAGGCGTATATGCAACCCGCCCGAACCCGTCGCGCTCATAATCGAAGTATCCCTTATGATAATGCTCAGCGGCGTGCCGTTCTTTGTCAAACTGGAAAAACAGCATCGGTTTTCGCATATAAGCAAAATCAAAAAACACACTTGAAAAATCAGTGATCAGCAGCGCGGACTCTTTGAGCAGGGTTTGTATCTCATACTCGTTTTCACCGGCTATGATCAGGTTTTCACTCAAAGAAACAAACAAATCTTTTTTTGCTTGCATTTCCGGGTGCGGATAAAAGATGATCCGATATCCGGCGTCTTCGGCTGCACTGAGGAATTCCGAGTCTGTGATCACAAGATTCCACATGCGTATATATTCGCTGTTCCTGAGGTCCTCATCACTGAGATTGGACAACCATGTTCTCCAGGTGGGCATGATCATGATTTGTTTTTTTGTTTTGATATCATGCAGAGCGTCATATCTTGCCAGCCCGGTATAAACAACTTCATTGTTTTTGTAATGAAAATGCTCTTTTACGTAATCGTATTCCGGCTTTGCGCCGCAAATAAAGAGGTCCAGCCGTGTGTGCTCGCTGTACAGCGCCGGTATATCTGCGGAAATGACTCCGTGCTGCAGGAAAACAAGCTTCTGGTTCTTTTGCTTGAATTTTACCGTTAATTTGCCAAAAGTCCAGTTGTCGGTTGGAACCAGCTTTCTGATATGCGTGGAGATCAGCGCCTCGCTGCCGAAATACATGAGCCAATGCTTGATGGATCCGTAATAGATCACATCCCCGATCTCGGCAACGGCTTTGAGTTTCGGCGAATCTTTGGTGATCACATAGAACACCTTTTGCTCAGGATGATTTTCTTTCAGATACTGGAAAAAACGGTAGCCGTTGTCCTGTGCCTGCCAGGGTCGTTCGCCGACAAGCCAGATATGCTTGTTGCCAAAGCACAGCTTTCCCATCGGATAAAACACAGCAGACTTGAGTACCGAAGAAACAAGCGTTCGTACTCTCGTTATCCTTTTTCGGTTCATCCTATTGCCTCCTTCTGTTTTTATGTGTGCGCATTCACAATGATTCAACCACAGGTTTCTTTCTTTTCAGGATGACATTCTTGAGATCGCGCAGGTGTTGTCTGTAAAAGAGAAACGCGCTGAAAGAATGTATCGTCAACGAAATCAACGTGATGACAGATGCTGCAAGCGCCCAGGAAAAATAATCGGTAATGGTAAAAAACTTCACAAAAAAGAATCCGGTCGCGCAGCTCAACGCGTAATCAACCATGTTGACAGCAAACCGCTTTATAAAGCCGGAAGGCGCGAAACAAAGCACATGTTTTGATAAGTAGTAAGCATAGTAAACAAACCGAAACAGATCGGCCACAAGCGTGCCGATTGCAACGCCAACGAGATCATAACGTATGACGAGCACGACCGATAATACCGCATTGATGATCGCTTCTCCATATGCTGCTTTTCTTGTTTGTTTAAAGCGGTCTGCAGCAATCACCATCGCTTGATAAGGACCGCGAACACAGGCATAATAATTGGCCAGCGCAAAAACCAAGGCAAACAGGGGCCGGCTATAATTCACATCCTCGGCCCCATCGGTATAAATTCTTACAAACGGAACGATCATCACGGTTGTTACAGTGAATAAAGTCCCTGATAAAAATGACACTCCGGTATCGTAAATATCAAAGGTTTTTTTCAACTGCTCCGTTTCCTTCTTCGCCAACATATCACCGAAAACAGCCTCCATTCCGCCGGTGACAGCCGTAATAATGTTCAGTATGTTCTCAAGCACCATAAAATAGACAGAATAAACCGCAACTAAATTCAAGTTGGTCAAAACCGTCAAAACTGCAACATCAACATGGCTGTGTAAATACCCTGCAATATGCTGGCCGAGCCCGGTCCATTTTTGCTTCAGAAAGACTTCGTTTGATTTTTTTACCTTAACCAAATGAAAACTGCGTTTGACATAAATCCACATCAGTACGGGGCTGAGCGCGTACACGATGCTGCTGAAAAGCTTAACGACAACGATATTACTGCCGATGCGAACAAGCACAACCACCATAATCATATTGAGAACGGTCGTAATAATGGTATTCAACTGCAGAAGGTAAACTCTCTGCGCCGCGGACAAGAGGATATTGTTCGAAATTCCAATAAAGTATTGGACAAACGTAGAAAAGCTGATAATCACAACCAGCAGGAAGGAGGTCGACCAGTCTATAACATCTGTGTTGGAAATTGCCTTAAAGGAGCACGCCAGCACCAAAACATAAACAGCAAAAACGCTCCCGACAACCCAGAAAAACCGCTTTACCTCATTCAATATTTTGCTGACTGTTTCCATATCGTTTTCAGCAAGGGGCTTATATAAAGCGGCTCTGGTGACACCCGGCACACCGCCATGCAGCAAATTAATGAATGTTAAGAACTGCGTAATGGAAGCGGTTGCACCGTACAGTTCACTGCCGAATGCCTTCAGCATTAAGGGTGTGACGATCAACCCGCAACCAAGCGTCACAAAACGCGCAAGCAGTGAAACAGCCATGCTTAACTTCACTCTGCGTTCTCTGTCTGTACTCATCCGTTTTCCTTTCTCTTTATCCGCATTCTTCTTTTTGAGTACCCACTGATGAACTCGGATACGAAAACCTTGCCGGTAAATCTTCATGCACCAAGTTCATCAGCGAGTACTTAAAGCCTCCAGAATCTCATGCCCGATACTTTCAATTCATCCATTCGATACAGGGATTTTACATCCACCAGAACTTTCTCATCATCCGGAATCTCGGCTTTGAACATTGCCTTCAACTGCATCATGGACAATGAACGAAACTTGCTGTGTCCAACGGCGACGATAATACAATCTGCCTTCGGGAGGTGGTCAAATTCAATCAAATCCACACCGTACTCGTTCTTGGCAATTGTGCTGTCAGCCCATTCGTCAGAAACAACAGGGTGAATATCAAATTCCCTTAATCTGTTGATCACATCCACAACCTTGCTGTTTCGGGTGTCCGGGCAGTTTTCCTTGAATGTAATTCCAAGAACCACAACAGTCGCTTTTTTGGGTGCGATTCCGGCTTCAATCATTTTTTTAATCGCAGCATCCGCAACAAAAGCGCCCATGCTGTCGTTCACTTTTCGACCATTCAAAATGATTTGACTGTGATAACCGAGCTTTTCCGCAGCATTGGTCAAATAGTATGGGTCAACGCCGATACAATGACCGCCGACCAAGCCGGGTTTAAATCCAAGGGCATTCCATTTTGTGTTCATACCGGAAAGGACTTCGTCGGTATCGATCTTCAGCTTGTCGCAAATAATGGCGATTTCATTCATAAATGCAATATTGATATCACGCTGACTGTTTTCAACCACCTTCACGGCCTCGGCTGTTTTGATATCCGACACCATATAGGTGCCTGCTTTGATGATGATATCATACACTTTTTGGATTTCGGAAGCTGTTTCTCGATCCATACCGGAAACCACTTTCCGAATGGTTGTCAAAGTGTGTACGCGGTCGCCGGGATTGATTCTTTCCGGACTGTATCCTATTTTCCAGTCAACGCCGCATTTCAGTCCGGACTCTTTTTCAATGATCGGGACGCAAATGTCTTCCGTAACACCCGGATAGACGGTTGATTCAAAAACAACAATCGAGCCTGCAGAAAGATTCTGCCCAACAGTTCTTGAAGCGCCTTGCACTGGGCTTAAATCCGGCGTATTGTCCGCATTCACCGGCGTCGGAACAGCAACAATAATAAACTTTGCTTCTTTTAAACGCGTTGGATCCGCAGTAAAATCAACCGTTGTGTTTTTGATTGCTTGACCGATTTCATTTGTAGAATCAATACCGTTTTGATACTCATTGACTCGTTTTTGATTAATGTCAAACCCAATCACATGGATGTGTTTGGCAAATTCAACCGCAACCGGCATACCGACATAGCCAAGACCAACCAAAGCTAACTTTTCTTTTCCGGAAATAAGTCCTTGATAAATACTGTTAAACTTCATGATATTCCTCTTCTTTACTGTTCATCGATTTGTGTATTGAATAAAAGCAGTGTGAAACTGATTTCTGAAAACCTGCACCCGTTTCTTTATAACACAAAGGTCTGTCTGCCGTTATACCGCTTTTTGATGTATACGATTTTCATCCTTTTGTGAATGCATGGGTGCTCTATAGATAAGAGATCCTAAAAGAAGGTGAATCGGAAAATCAAAATAAAACAATTCACTCAAAGCGAAATACATCACAAGGATGCAAAGAAACACGGAAAAATTGATGATGTTTTTTTTGCCGTTTGTTGTATTTTTGTTCAAAACCACGCAAAGGCAAACCAAAAGGAAAGAACCGACGATTCCAAGATAATACCAGCAATCCAAATAAGTGTTGTGTACCGCTTTGGATAAAAAGTCAGCACATATCCCCCTGCCGAAAAAAAACACTTTCAAATCAGTTGTAATATAATGCAAATACATTTTCCAAAGATCAAAGCGTCCGGTTGTTAAAGAATTCAAATCATCGCTGACCTGAAAACGAGTAAGAATGGTGGTGACCGCAGGAATATCCAAAGAGAACAATAAAACAATTCCAACAGCGGAAAGCCCAATCATACCAATTGCTTTTTTATACGCTCCGGTTTTGAAATAGTATAGTATTAAGACAAGCAAAACAATGGCTAATGATAAAACGGCAGATTTACTCAATGTTAAAAAGCAGAAAACAATCAGTGGGGCGGCAAGCAGCAGTTGTGTCGGCGGTTTCATCATCTGATTGACGCCGAGAAACACAAGAAAGCAAAGGCAAATGGTGGTATTGACGGAATAGTAATTCGGGTCAGCGTGAAGTCCCGAAAACCTTGTGGCATACCCAAAAGCATAACCCAGCGTGTTTTGCTCCGGAAAATATGCAGAAAGATTGTGCAGCACATCAAAATAAGCCAACGCGGAAGAGACGATCATGCCGAGGATGAAATGCAAAAGGATTTCCTTGATTTCTAAACGCTTTGCATCCTCCAGAGCATAATAAACAAACAAAAAACCAGTAAAGAACTTAATGATTCTTGTGAATTCAAGATGATTGATGGACAGTAACAAGGCAAACAATACGAACAGAACATAAATCACAAAGAAATAGGAATCCATTCTCTGATATTTTATAATATCAATGATCACATATAAGATGATCAGTATTGTCATCAATGACATCCCGGTTGGAGAAAGATTGAAAATCGTTGAAAACGGATGCAAAAACAGCATCACATACAGCGACTCCTTGTCAAACACGATAAGTGCGCAGCATATCAGAAACGCAATAATTGTAAAAAGATTACTGTATGTCCCCAAAGCCACGCATAGCGTCAATACGGCAATCTTGATCATTCTGTATGTCACGATCTCTGCTCCTCGTTAGGATGATGTGTTTTGAGATGCTCCGAGATTGAAAAACATCATGCTTCCCTGCAAATCAGGGATTTGATCTTTTCCAAAGATTCGTCATTCAGATCATAGTCGAACGATACTTTCATCTCTCTTAAACTGCTCTTTTGGTTGATCAGATTCTCAAATGATTGTGTAATCCCGCGTTCATGATTTGGGCAAATATGAAACATTGAGCCAAATTCAGCAAACTCCTCAGCGGAGGATGTTTCTGTTGCAAAAACAGGCACTCCAAATAATAAACTCTCCAAAAAGACCATGGGCGCCGCTTCATGGAACGACAAGTTCATCACCAAATTTGCACGTTTCATGAATGAATACGGGTTGTCCTGATGTCCAATCAGTTGAATCTGGTCTTCCACATGGTTCTGCATGATTGCTGCTTGAATGTTATCATATTCGACGCCGTCGCCGGCGATATACCATATGACGTCAGGATTCGTTTTCAGCACAGGCGCAAGGCAATGAACCGCTCTGACCAACGCCTTTTCTTTTGATAATCTGCAAGCCGAAAAACAGACAAAGGTTTCGTCGTCAATGGCAAACGGCAGTTCCGCCAAACTCATGGCCCTGATGTTTGCAGTGTCAAGAAAGTTATAGCAATAATCTAATTTCTCAGCCATCAGCGGATAGGCTTCTTTCGCTTTCTCTTTCAGGCTTTTCGAAACACAGAAGATCTTATCCATTTTTTGATAATCACCCATGCAATAGTGAATATTCAAATGCAATTGGCTTGGGTCAAAATGCAGCCATGCTGCTTTTTTCTTTGATTCAACTTTTGTATTGATGAATTTTGTATAACCGCTTGCCAATGAATGCCGGGGCTGTTCATGATGATATGCAATCGCAAGGTCATAACCGGTCAGCTTTTCCTGGTGCCGAAAGGCATGAGCGATCGGGATTTGATTGCCAAAGCATTTTGCCCACACGCTTGCGACGATTTTAAAAAGAATATATTTTACTTTTTTTGAGCCAAAAACATCTTCTGCGCTCATCGCTAATACAGAAATGCGCCAGTTCGGTGACAAGATATGTACTTTAGAGCTCAAACGCGAACGCATTGTGCCTTGCGGATAATATAAAAACAAATCCACATCATAGAACTCACACAGAATATTCGCCATATTGACCATGGAGGATTGTATTCCGCCGGTTGCAAATGATTTATTCACAATTAGGATTCTTTTATTCATATCATTTCAAACTGTGGGTGTTCCTTAAAGCACCGATTCGACCCACTTGCTCCTTTCAATTTTATGTCCGGAATCGACAATGAAAAGACTGAAGATCAATATTTACACTCGTTATAATTCACAAGCAGGATATGATTCTTTTTCAATATTTCTACGGTCTTCTGATCTGTAAACATCTCAAATTCCCTGATACGCTGATCAACAATTTTCCCAAAATACGGCGAATCGTTTTGGGTTGCCGGATGAATGACATATTCGCCAACCTCTTTCTTCCCCCATGCAATATGGCTGAAAACATATGCCGGTCTGTAGATGTCAAGACCATTGAGGCAAACAATCAACCCATCAGGGGAAAAAATCCCTTTTTTATGTGCATTCTTCTGCCACGTGTCGAGGATTTTTGACTTCACCGGCTCTGCCAGTCTCCAGGAAAGAGGCATCAACTGCGATTTGTCACTGCCTTTGACATAAATGCGCTGATGACTGCGCATTCTTTGAATACCCAGCTCTGCCGCGGTATCCACGCACAAACGATAGATACCGAAATCAACATGTGTATTTTGGTGGGTGTTCCAATAATCCGGCGGCCCCATCAAATTCACATACAATTCGTATTGCGCAATGAGTTCTTTTTTGATTTCACGGAAGGAAATCTGTTTTGTTCTTAGTCTTTTACGAAACTCCGGGTATGGATAAAACTCTCCGTTGCCGGCAACCAACGATGGGATCTCTTTGGGTGATAAAACCGGTTTTCCGCTGGCCAAAACCCAATGCAGTCCAATAGAAATTTGAGGGTATTCCTTCAGCTTTACCGCCTCTTTGTAATATGGCATATTTGTCATGACATTGGTCGATGTAATCAAACCGGCTTCGATCCCCTGATCAATTGCGCTGTTGACTGCTTTTGACATACCGTAATCATCTGCTGTCACAATGATTTTTTTCATAGCTTGAACCTCGATTGAATTGTCTTCGCTGGATATAATATTTTAAGTATGATGCAAGTAAATAGGTCAAACCGTTTGTTTTGGACAAACGAATCAGAAAGCTGTCATCCGACTCAAACGGAAATTTCAACAATTGCGGCATCTTTTCCCGAATCAAGTGCATATGAATCGCAGATTCTTTCCGTTCCTTTCTGCTGACGGCTGTCCACAGATAAATAATACTCCTTGAGTTGAAAAGGTTCAAGTAAACTTGTCCAAGGGTGTTATAGATCAGATTCTCCTGCGCAGCCCATCTGCCCAATCTGTTTTCAATCGAAAACAAATCAAGTGGATTGACCTGCTCTCCGCCTTTCCGAATGTCCGCAAGCCACTGTTTCAACTGCGTTTTTGAATCGCGGCTGTAATTATGAAGCTTGCATCGAAAATATGCCGGCGTTGCAAAGCGCAACGGAATATCTCTGTGTAACGAACACTTTCCAACCTGACCGATAATATCCCCGTTGATAATTGCTCCGTCTGAAAAATGTTCGTTGATCGTCTGCGCAATCCTGAGCGTTCTAAAAGAATACTTGTCCTTTCCCAAAAAACGATCCACCTCTGCCTGCACATTTTCCGGAACGATCACATCATTGAATTGTTGATAAGAAAAATGAGCCGCCCCGCAAAGCTGTTTCGGTATTACAAGATCCTGCGTTTCTGCACGATGCTCCGGATGACGAATCGTGTAACACGCGACTGACGGATGATGACTTGCCAAAAAAGACAATACCACCCGGCTGTCACGTCCTGCGGTAATCGGACAATAAACAGGAAAGGTGTTTAAGTAAAAACGACAAAGAGTATCAATCATCGGCGCTGTGAGCGCGGCCGCTTTTTCTGCAGAGATGATTGGCTGCAGCTTTTCAAAATTGATAAATCTGACTGCGGTCTGATCGTTGACGGAAAGATAGTGGTTGGGAATCAACTGCTTAATGTCTTGATATTCTGTAATATCAAATGGCATCGCTTGAGAAATATCCCCGCTTCTGCGAATGTTCAGAAGACGAGAGTCCGGCAAATCATGATTTTGATGGACAATGAATTGCAGATGACTTGCGACCATGCAGGAGCCAGCCGTGTGATAAAAAACCGGCACACTGCAAGTTGCATCACCCAAGATGAAATAGTTTTCTCCTTCGCGGAACAGAATCAAATATTTTCCTCCAAGGTGCTTTTCAAAATCCAACACATCTGATATACGCGCACACCTGGAAACGATGTTTTCCGCAATCTGCGCACTTTCACCTGTGATCACATGGATTGCAAGACCGAAAACAATACATTCCCTTTGTTCGCTGCGCGCATACATCAACGGAGTTCTTACATCGGTGCAAAGGTGATATTTTCCGAACGTGCGGCGGCAAGGCAATGCTTCAATTTCAAGCTCCGGCTCGGAGAGAAGATAAGAAAAAATGCAGGAGGCCATTAAACAGCACCTCTCGAAACGACACGCGTGCCTATGCTTTGATAAAGGCGGTCATATTCGGCAATAATGCTTTCCCACGCAAAGGTTGCCGCTTTTGCAGTCACGTTTTTTTGTATCTCAGAATAATGATCTATGACCCGGCGTATCCCGTTTGCAACATCTCGCGGATCGTCGGCAACCACGTGATATCCCACGACGCCTTCTTCAAACTGGTGATCAAAGCCTTGTCCCTTTGAATAAATCACCGGTAAACCTTGACTCATGGCCTCCGCGTAAACCAGACCGAACGACTCTGTATACGAAGGCATGACAAAAAGATCAGCCTGTCTGTAATAGGAAATCAATTTCTCTTTCGGCAACGCCGGAACGTAATTCGTATATGGATCTTTGGAAATACGCTCAAACTCTTTTTGATCCTGCACTTTGCCAATAACCGTCAGGCGCGTTTGATACCCCTGTGCTCGTAAGAGCTGCATGGCCTTTTGTGTCGTCGGAATATTCTTATTCCGATCAATTCTTCCGGCGTAGATCAGCTTCAAAGATTTTTGATCGACTTTCTTTTCGCGGGGCGGGATGTTTTGGAACCAAAAAGAATCAATTCCGTTGGGAATTACATACGTTTTCTGTAGAATCCGTTGTTTAAAATCTTCGGGAATATACTTTTCAAACACAAGGTTGCGGTAAGATTCAGATAAAAACAGCACTGCTGCCGCATCACACATGATGCTGACGCCCCGGCTGCGTAAGTGAGGCATCAAACGAAAGAAATCATTCACATCCGTATTACGTACCGCAACAACATAGGGAATGCCAAACTTTTTTGAAAGATTTCTTGCGCAGTTGCCGTCAGTAAACAATGTATAGGCATGAATCAGATCGTAGTCGCTCACAGAAAAGTTCGATTCTAATCCCTTCCTTATTTTTTGTTGCTTGTAATCAAAGAGCAGTCGATCCCATTTTTGAAAGCACTCGCAGACACAAACATTCTCATTGGGAGAAATCACAGCCAGCGTTTTGTCATAAGTTGGCACAAACACCTGGTTTTCATATCCAAGCGCATCCAGGTGCTCAACCATTAATTGATGCAGTGTTGTTCCTATATAATTGCAATTGATATGTAGGATACGCATTTATTCTTTTACCTTCTCAAAATTTCTTTTTTTCATAATGCCGAACCACATATTCCAACACGTCAACCAGAGTGCCGTGATGCCTGATTTTTCATCGCAAAAGTGAAAAAGGTCATAATGGCTTTTGAGTTTTTTTCTCAACTTATCATGGCTGATGCTCTGTTTTCTGACTCTGTATTTTGCCAAATTCTCTTTCAGTAAATATGCTTTTGTCTCAGGGTCCTTGTTGTAAAGCTGCAATCTGATCGCATAGTCATTATTCTTTTTAATGTCCTTGATCTGAATCAATCCAAAATGCTCTGCGCTGTACATCATGGTCAATTGACCGATATAGTCATAATGGTACATTTTTCTTCGATCAACAACAGCGGGACCGGAAACCAAAATATGGAGCGGATGATCGTTTTCATCTATTTTTTCATATTCATGATAAGAAAGAACATAACCGCCCTGCTGCATAAACGCAAGTTGTTTCTCTATCTTTTCCGGCATCCAAAGGTCATCGGAATCCAGAAAAGCGATCCATTCGCCCTGTGCTTCGCGCAGCGCGCGGTTGCGGGTCAGCGCGGCGCCGCAGTTTGTTTCGTTTTTAAAAAAACGAATCCGCGAATCACTCAAAAAAGGTCGGAGAACCTCTTCGGTGTTGTCGGTGGAGCAGTCATCTACAAGCAGCAGCTCCCAGTTTTTATACGTCTGAGCGATTACGGAACGAATCGACTCCGCCAGAAACCGTCCCGTGTTCCACGACGGCATAATGATGGATACCAGCCCCTCTTTCATTTTCGATCTCTCCTCTGTCATATGTTTTTCCTGCCACGGCAAACACGGTGCGGATCATCGTGCGCATCTCATGCGCGAGGGAAAACTGTTTGATACTTTCCAGATTCCAGTACATCTTCTGCGGCAGAACGATTTCCATGTATACGTGGTCAAGATTATCCGCGTTTTCCAGCAGCTTCGCCTCATCCTTGAAACGGATGCTGGCCTCGCTCGTAATCCCTGCCGGCAAAAGCAGCGTTGCGTTATATTCCGGCTTGTATTGCAAAACATACTTTACCACCTCCGGACGGGTGCCGACAAAGCTCATATCACCGCGGATGATGTCGAACAGTTGTGGCAGCTCATCCAGCCGATAGTGGCGCAGCTTTTTTCCGACGCGCGTGATTCTTGCGTCATTGTCAACGGTGACGGCAGAGCCGATCTTGTCGGCGTCGGACACCATGGTGCGGAATTTGTGAATATAAAACGGCTTTCCATAGGCGGTCATGCGTTCCTGCCGGTAAAACACCGGCCCTGTTGAATCTTGTTTAATCAAAACGGCAATCACCGCCATCGGTGCCGCAAGTACCGCCGTTAGACTGAGCGCGGCTGCAAGATCAAAGGCGCGCTTCAGCGCAAGCTGCCCGCGCTTTTGATTGAGGTGTTCCCAATAAGGACGCACCTCATCCGTCTGCATAAATGCAGGTAAATCATTCCATTTTCTCAACACAATTCTAATCTCCTCGATAAATGGCCGGTCGGCAAAGTGCAGTACCGTTTGCACCGGGAAAAACACCGACCAACACGCGCAGTCTTGTTTCCTTTTCCAGTGTGAAAATCGCGTCCTGTTTCGAATCTACGCAGACAAGACGGATGAATTTGCAAGATTCTCTGTCCAGCGCCTCCAGTTCCAGATCGAACGCCGTTTCCGGCGTTTCGTCAAAGCCCGAAAAGCGATAGGTTCCTTTCGGGAGCGTAACCTTGCCAAGCGAGAACCAGGAACGGTTTTCCGCAGCGCCGTTGATCCGGATGCTGCCGTCATCGCAATAATCAACGCGCACCTGCGTTTCCTCGACATAGCCGTTCTTTCCATCCGGCACCAAAAGGTTTGCAGCGCCGTCTTTCAGGTCGTTCAGCGCCGCAAAACGCTTCATGGACTGTGTGTGCAGCCATTGACCACACAACGGAACACATAAAAACGCCGCAACCAGAACTGCAATCACCGGCAGATCCTTTTTCCTGCATACCTGCAGCAGGCGCTGTCCGATTCCGGTTTTCACTGCAAAAACAAACCCGAGCAATGTACCCAAGGTATTATGCAGCAAATCGTCCGCTTCGAACGATCCCAGCCAGAACAGCCATTGACTGCACTCAATGAAAAGTGAGCACAACGCTCCCAGCAGAACCGCCGCAGGTAGCCGCAGACGTAAAACCCACGCAGCCAACAGCCCCAGCGGAAGAAACAGCAGCACATTTTCAAAATCTTCCAGCAGCAGGTGATATTCTCCGTTTGCGATTTTGCGATAAGACCAAAACGGCGCATAAATCACCCGGATATCGCTTCCGAACCGGGAAAACAGCGTGATCCAAAGAATCAAAGCCAGGCTGCCTGCAAGCGCAAGCAGAAGGACGGCTCTTTTTTTACGAACGGTCATAACACTTCTTTCAGAACCGCATCCAGCACAAAGCACACATAGTCCACATCTTCGTCAGACAGCAGCGTATGCAATGGAAGAGAGATCAGGTTGCGATAATAATCATAACTATTGGGGAAGGCGGAAACATCTTTTCCATAGGCAGACATCATCGGGAGCGGTTTGTAGTGGACATTGGTTGCCACACCCTGCTCCGCCATTTTTTCAATGATGCGGTTGCGCATAGCTTCGTCAATGCCGGGAATTCGCATCAGATACAAATGACCGGAAGAATGCATCTGCGCCGTGTGATGCGCCAGATGGCGAAGATGCAGCCGGTCGCAAACGCGGTCATACTTTGCAATGATTTCTCTGCGGCGCGCCAGAAGCGCCGGATACCGATCAAGCTGCCGCAAACCGATGGCCGCCATAATGTCTGTCATGTTGCATTTGTACCACGGACCGAGGATGTCATACTCCCACGCACCGAGCTTTGTTTTCGCCAATGCGTCCTTGCTTTGTCCGTGCAGCGAAAGCAGTTGATACATGCGATAAAGCTCGGCGTCCTCAATGCCCGACAAATGCCGCCAGGACGCGGCGCCGCCTTCTGCCGTCGTAAGGTTCTTAACCGCATGAAATGAAAACGATGAGAAATCAGCGATTGCTCCGCAGTATTTTCGCGTGCCGGAAAAGATTCTGCTTGCGCCAAGGCTGTGCGCACAATCCGCAACCACTGCGACACGACCGATCGACTTCTGAATTCTCGCGGACAAATCGCCAAGTGCGCTTCCGTCAGACTGCTTCGGGGTAAACATGGCTTTTTTGCGCTCTGCAATTTCAAACAAACGATCATAGTCGCAGACGATTCCGCCGAGATCTACCGCGACGATCGCTTTTGTCCGCGGTGTGATCGCTTCCTCAAGGGCAGGGTAGTCCATTTCCGGCATATGCGTCGTTGGATCTCCATCCTTTTGAATGTCTATAAATCTAACCTTTGCGCCGCAGTGCACAACAGCACTTGCGGTAGCTGTATAGGTATACGCGGGAACAAGCACCTCGTCGCCGGGACCGATACCAAGCACACGCAAATTCAGTTCTTCAGCCGCCGTCGCCGAATTCAGGCAAACCACCCGTTGCGTTTCGTTGATGGCCGCCGCTTCGGCGCTGCTGCAATCAACGTCTGTATTTCCGGTTTCAATGTAAGCGCACAAACGGCGCTCTAAAAGCTTGGTACGCGGGCCGGTGGTAATCCAGCCGGAACGCAGCGTCTCTGCAACCTCTGCAATTTCCAGCTCCGTTAAATCAGGCGGACTGAAAGGAATCCTACGTTTTTCCATGGTGGCAATACTCCCATTCTTTTGATACATTCGGCTGCTTCATGTTATGCAGCTTAAACAAAATTCAGTACAGAAGGAGCGTCTTGGGCAAACCCGCATGGAAGCGTCACACACGCAGGCGATCTTTCCAGTCACCCTCTTCTTTTGTGGACGGATTGAACGCGATGGCGTCCACGGGTCTGGCCGTACAGTTTTTTGCCGGATGATAGGTGGAAACCATCTCCATGACCAGCGTCCGAATGTCGGAACGGTTCGCGTAAGCCGCCTGCATCAGCGCACCGAGCTTTCGCAAAAAGTCATCCACATCAAACGGGATCGGGCAACCGATATGAATCAGCTCGTTTTCGGTCTTTCGCAGACCTTCTTCGGCCATCAGCTTCTCTTCATAAAGCTTTTCACCGGGGCGCAACCCCGTATATTCGATCTTGATATCGACGTCAGGCTTATAACCGGAAAGCTTGATCAAATTCCGTGCAAGGGTATCAATCTTCACCGGGCTGCCCATATCGAGCACAAAGATTTCGCCGCCTTGCGCATGGGTTCCGGCAAGCATCACCAGGCTGACCGCCTCCGGGATCGTCATGAAATAGCGGATAATGTCCGGGTGCGTAACCGTGACAGGCCCGCCCTTTTCAATTTGCTTTTTAAAAATCGGCACAACGGAGCCGTTACTGCCCAGCACGTTGCCGAATCGGACGGCAACAAATTCCGTGCTAATATTTTTGAATACGCGCCCGGTGCCGTCCTTATCTGCGTTTTCCATGCCGTCATGTGTAAACAACTGCGGAATCTCATTTGCTTTGCCCTCTTTTACCTTTTGGTCAAAGCTCTGAATAATCATTTCGCATAACCGTTTGCTGGCGCCCATGATGTTGGTCGGGTTAACCGCTTTATCGGTTGAAATCAACACAAAGCGTTCGCAGCCGTGAACCATGGCTGCATAGGCGGTTTTATAGGTGCCGATCGCGTTGTTCTTGATGCACTCACACGGACTTTCCTCCATCAGCGGCACATGCTTATGCGCCGCCGCATGATACACGATCTCAGGCCGATAGGTGCTGAAAATCTCATACTGTCTCCGGCTGTCACGCACAGAACCGATCAGAACCTTCAAATTCAAATCCGGATATTTTTCCTGTAATTCAAGCTGAATGTCATAGGTGGTATTTTCGTAAACGTCGAGCAAAACCAACAGCTTCGGCGAATGCGCCGCGATCTGCCGACAAAGCTCGCTGCCGATGGAACCCCCGCCGCCGGTCACAAGCACCGTTTTTCCGCGGATGAACTCAAAAACTTCTTTCATCTCCGTCTGAATCGGCTCTCTGCCGAGCAGATCTTCAACGGAAACATCCTTCATTTCACGAACGGAAATCTCTCCGTTCACGAACTGATACAAGCTGGGAAGCTGCTTCAATTCACAATCTGTTTCATTACAGATATTCAAAATGTCGCGCTTTTCCTCCGCCGTAGCACTCGGGATGGCAAGGTAAATCCGGCTGATGTGGTACTTTTTCACGCCGGAAAGAATGCTGTCGCGCCCGCCGATAATGGGCACGCCCTCCAAATCGCAGTGCCACTTGCTTGGATCGTCGTCAATCACGCAGACCGCGCGGTCATTGTTTTTTCTGCTGCGCAGAATGTCATGCAAAATCATCTGTCCTGCCGCACCGGCGCCGATGACCATGATGCGCGCCTGGCTTTCAACGTGCTGCATCACTCTCGATTTTGCGAACAACCATGTGCGATAAGAAAACCGCATACCGAGGATGAACAGAAATTGCAGGATCATTCCCCAAAAATAATAGGTGAGCGGCATTCTTGTGAACACGAGCGTAATCACAATCGAATACACGACAGACAAAAGGCCGGATGAAGCAAAGACCCTTGTAAACTCGGTATAACTTGCATAGCGCCAGATGCTGCGGTACAGATGGAACCACAAGAACACAAAAATGCAAAGAACGGCATAGATGCTGATCGAATACCGATAGGCATTAAAATACGCTTGTGGAATATTGGAAAAGATGAAGTCAAACCGTCCCCAAAGCGCCAAAAAATAGGCGGCATGAACGGCAATGAAATCATACAAGACCATCAAGACGACCGGAAGGGTTATACGATTCCTCTTTTTTGTTTTGACATGTGAATCCCGCATGGTTTTCGCCTCGATCCTTTGTTTTCAGCGTCCTTCAACATGAAGTCGCATATGTACCTGTCCATACAGAGAAATCATCATTTATAAGCTTTTGTTTTTTCTCCCTCTCTCTTTTGCGTCCGCGTGCCCGAACCATTCTTTTCACGCTTGCGGAAGATACGGGTTGGTTTTTTAAACTCAAGCATAACGCTGCGCAGGCTTTTTGTGCCGTTTACAACAGCACCGAGAATCGGCAAATTGATCTTACGCAAACGTGTCAGCGCATTTTCAATTTCAACTATGCTTGCGCTGTCATATTTCACCAAAAACAGCGCTGCGTCTGCGATCGCGTTCAAACGCAGGACTTCTGCGTTTGAACCCACCGGCGCCGCATCAATCAAAACCAGATCGTAAGTCTCTGCCACGGATTCGATCACCTGCAGCATCGGCAGACTCAGCGGGTCCGGCGTTTCTTCCAAAATATAAGGCAGCAAAGACAGACAGGGCGTAAGACGAACGACAGCGTCGCTGACGTCGCTGTCACCGTTGAAAAGCGCGTTCAGTGTGTTTTCGTATTTTAAATCCACATGGAACAGCGGCGCGAGCGAGGGATTGCTGAAATCACAATCAACCAAAAGCACGTGTTTTCCGGTTTCCGACAGCTTCACCGCCCAATCGGCAAGAAGCGTCGACCTTCCCTCTTTACGTCCGGCAGATGTGATAAAAACGGTTTTGATACCGGCACGCTCGATTCGATTCAGCAGGATGTATGCCGCAGAGGAGATCTCCGCGTCCAGGTAGCCCGGCTCGATGGTGAACGGGTCAGCCTGTGCGAGCTTCGGATCGAACTGAATCGTTTCCAGCACCTCCAAATCGAAAAACGCCTCAAGATCCTCCGTCCAGAGCAGTGTCTGATGAAACATCCGCTTGATCACGCAGATTGCCGCGCCCACCGCAGCGCCTGCCAGCGCAAAGATCAACCAGGTGGAGATGCTCAACTTGCCTCCGAAGATATAGGTTGCCGTCGGATCGTTCACGCTGACAACATGACCGATCATCATCGTGCTGAGCAAAATATCGTTGGTGGTATCTTCCAATGCTTTGAGGATTTTCACACCCTCATCCTTGCTGCGCCAAAGGAAGGATATTTCAAAAATCTGACTATCATTGTAGCGGGTCAATGTCAGGTTGTTTTTGATGCTCTTTGCGGAGACACCTACCATGCCGAGCTTTTCAACCGCCGTACTGACGGCCTTATCGCTCTTCATGATATACATGGCCTGTTCCGTGATTTCCTTCGCCAGGGAGATGTCATCTTTGATCGGATGCGGTGTATCTGTAGAAAAGGCGCTGTTCTTGATTTGTGAAGACACGATCACCGACGCTTCAAATTTATATTGCTTTGACATTTCACCGCGCACATAGCCAACAGCCGAAAACAAAATTCCGGCCAAAAGCGCAAGAACAGTACACGCGGCGACGATCCACTTTCCGTCAAATACGCTGTAGATGATATCGTTCAAGCGAATCGTAGCTTTTTCGTTATTCACCGGTCTTCACCTTCTTTTTTCTTCGAATGATGCGAACCGTAACCAGCGTCAGCACTGCAAGCAGCACCGCAGCGGCAATCAAAATCAAGAAATCCAAAACGGTCCAAATATAGATGACCGCATACTGCATTCCGCCGACATCCTTCACCTCAAAACGCTTTCGTGTGGACGCACGACCTCCGATTTCAAGCTGATAACCGCCCGGTTCCAGACCTTCGATGATATGATCGGTGCCGTTGGAATCCCAACTCTCGACCACCTTGCCGTCACGGTCGTAAAGGGTGAGGTTGATATCATTGACCACCTGATGCAGCAGCCGGTCGTCAACGCTCGCAGACAGGCGGATCGCATAAACCGTTGCAGAAAACGCATACTTCGCCTCGCCCTTGATCAGCCCCTTGTTGTTCACCGTGAACGAGGCGGAAACTTCGCCTGCGCGGTACGGCTCCGGCAGCTTCTGCAAAGTCAGACTGTAAGTCTGCCCTTTTTGTAAATCCGTCAGCACAATTTCGCCCCGGTCGCTCGTTTTCACGCGGCGTCCGCTTTCACCGATGAACACAGCGCCTTCGATGGGTTCTTCTGTAAACGCATCGTTCAGCGTCAGGGTAAATGTCGTTTTATCGCATAGCGCCTCGACAATCGGAATCTCGGAATCCGCAGTTTTTTTCACCTCGGTGTGAAGGACGGTGCTGCTCAGTGCATAGACCGTGTTCGCTTTCTTTTGACGAATACGGTACTTGCCGAGATACAGTTCTTTGCTCTCGGCGTAACCCTTCCCGTCACAGGTCAACACGTCTGCCAATTCGCCGTTTTTCAGCCGCACGGTTCCGTCCTTCATCACGATATTCTCGTCGGCAATGATCTCATACACTGCGCCCGGCACGGCGTCCCTGGTTTCGGAATCGACGGCGTTCAGCTTGATGATGTTCTTTGCGGGAGACAAGGGCACGGAAACAAGGAACGGATCATCCCAGTCCTGCGGTTTTGTAATTTGAAAATTCGTGTTTTCTCCGGGTTCATATCCCTCCGGAACCGAAAGATTATGCAGGGAATACCAGCCGTCCACGATTTTTTCCGGCAGATAAAACCTGCCATTCTTGTCGGTCTCATATTGTTTGTATTCGAGCTTGACGGGATAATAGGTGTGCAGCGCCTGCAGACCGCCGTTCGCGTCCCGTTCTGCATACAGTTCAAACACAATGCCGCTCTGCTTGATCACGTTTCCGGTCTCTTCGTCAATCACGTTGACCAGAACCGCTGTTTTTCCCTCGTCCTCCGACGGGCGTCCGCCACCGCCTGAATTTGGATTCGTGGTTGTAGTCGTAGACGTTTCATTCTCATGACCGCCGTCGTCGTCTTGCTGCGTCGTCAAATCGCCGGTATGATCCGTGACAGACGTTGCGGAATATGAAGTTGCGGAATATGAAGTTTCATACTCATACTTGTTATTTTTTTGCGCGATATAGGAAAGCAGCAGCGACATCACCAGAATAATGACCAGCAGAAGTCCAACCATAATATCGGTAGCTGGCTGCCAATAATTTTCAGATTCGCCATGTGTTTTTCGCTTCATGATTTTCATAGCTTATCCTCGATCAAAGTGTTTCACCGTCAATCAGATCGCCAAATTCCGCAACGGACATTTCAGGATACAAATGCCGCCCCCTGCCGTATTCGCAGCCGCATTTTCGCATTTGCGCCAGTTGTCGAGCCGACACAATATTCTCTGCGGTAATCTTGAGGTTCTTTTTCAGCGACCGGCCGAAGATATCCGAAAAAAGTTCCGGTTCCGCCATATTCAGGTCTAGCACAAGCTCCTCGGCGTTTGTTTCCGGAAAATCAAGCAAATCCCCGCCATAGCCGTAAATCGAAACGCGATACCCGTTCTTACGTAAACGTCTTTCGGTTTCGATTGCTTCTGCGTGGCAGGTCATGTAAACGTCCGACGGAAGGGAGAGCTCAAAATCGTGCGGAGTCAAATCAAATTCGGAAATCAGCTCATTCATGTGCTGCACGATATCGGTCGACATCAGAAAGATTTTCGAAACAGACAGCACCACAGGCACAGTGCGAAGCGCTTGTTTTTTGCGCGCGGAAAGTTCCTTTGCCGCGTCTTTCCACAGCAGCTTCTCCAGCTTGATCAGATAGCCGTTTGCTTCAATCACCGGGAAATAGACGGAGTTGTGGATCACGCCCAGGGTTCCATGCTTCCAGCGCAAATGCGCCGCCGCCTTGATGACACTGCGATCCTCCAGCTTACAGACCGGCTCGTAAACCGTAGAGAATTCCCCGTTCTTCATTCCCGCAAGCACCTGCACCATCAGCCGCTGCTCATAAGAGATGTCTCGAATCAGCCGGTTACTTGAGCGGCTTTCGGCGTTGTTGATCTGGGTGAGCAGACGAATCATCTCTTCGTTTTGCAAATAGCTCTTCGCGCTGAGCTGTTCGGCCGAAAACGGCTGAATTTCAGCGTGAAACTTTTCCGTAAACAGGTCCATTTCCCGCACGGTAACATTCCAGACAATGCGGTTAGAAAGGTTAAACAGCACGGATAGAATTACACCAACGATCGACGTGTAGAACGCGGTGGCAATTCCCTGCAACAGTGTTTCAATGCTGTCGATCGTCGCGTCAAGGGTGCTGAACGCCACACTGCTGATACCGGTCATCAAACCGAGGAAGGTACCGAGCAGACCCAGAGCGGTCAAAACGCCGGAAATCTGCAGAACCACACCATGCCAGTTGCGCAGCTCCAGCGAATCCTCATTGATAAAATCTTCAATATCACCAACAATGAGTCCGCTGTCCTGCTGTTTTTTTGTTTTTTCAAGATAAGAAGTGAAAAAGCCGTCCAGCGTTTTGTGATGAAAGATGGGCTGCACCTGTTGGATCGCCGCCCATTTGCTGTCGGCGGCAATTTTACCAACGCTTTCAACGGATGCCCGTCCGTTTCGAAAACCGTCACAAAACAAAAGATTCGGCACAACGCCGAAAATATGTCCCAGCAACGCAACAACAAACATCACGCTGACGACAATCAGAGAGAGAGCATCCGGCGAAAAAGCGATAAACACACCGCAAACGGCAACCAACGCCGCAGACGTTAACACAAGGATTTTTTTCACTGTATCTTTCCCTCCATCAACCAAATACACAAAAAACTTTCTTTTTAAACCTATCAGTTTCGAAATTCATGGAGTTATCTTCTCGAGAATCATCTATTTTCTTATTATACATAAATTTATTCGCTTTGTCAACCGAACAAAGTGAATATCCTGCATGTTTTCTGTGAATATCCTGCATGTTTTCTGTGAATATCCTGCATGTTTTCTCTTTTCAGGAGAGCCTGCTTGTTTTCCGTTTTCATGTTTTAGCACCCGCTCATTCGCTCGATGTGGGAAAATTTCTTGCCAATTTTCAAACACCGAGTGAATGAGCGGGTACTTAGAAAGCCTTGTTCACCAGACATATGAAGCCCTTGAAATCATTTTGGTGAACGACGGCAGCACAGACAAAAGCGCCGCGTTATGTGATGCCTGGTCACAAAAAGACAGCAGAATCCATGTTCTGCACCAGCAAAACGGCGGGCTTTCAAACGCAAGAAATGCCGGTCTGCAGCTTGCCTCGAGCAAATTCGTGGCATTTGCTGATATTGATGACTTTGTACATCCGCAGATGTATGAAGTGCTGCACGCGCTTGCTGAAAAATACGCGCTGGATATGGCTGCCTGCGCATTTGATTGTGTTACTGAGCGCAGCGTGGCGTTTGAACAATACGACCCGGCCGCCCTCGTTGAAACGGCTGAGATTTTTTCAGGCGAACAAGCACTCTCATCTTTCTTTGAATATTATCGGGCATTGCTTCGCGCCCCGGTCTGGTGCAAGCTGTATAAAACACAACTGGTCAAAAAGATCGGGTTTGTGGAGGGCAGAATTCATGAAGATGAGTTTTTCTTTCACCGCATTGTCGGCAGTTGCAAAGGCATCGGCAAAACCTCAGCGGTTCTGTATTATTACTATCAATCTCCCGACAGTATTGTCCGGTCAACCTATAACTTGAAGAGATTTGATATTGTTTACGCCATGCGCGACAGGTTCTTCTATTTCAAAGCGTCCGGCATCGAAGGTCAGACCAACGCATGGGGCGCATACTATATTAAAAAAAACGCTGAGCGTTTGGCATTTTGTAAGAAAAGAGCATCCGGAACTTGCCGACTACTACCAAGCGCATTGTTTAAAGCAATTGGATGACGACAGGGACGCCCTTTTGTCCTGCAAGCTTTCGCCGATTGTCCGGCTGCAATTACAGTTACTGTATCACCGCCCTGTGCTTTTTGATTTCTGTCTTATAATCTTTTCGCCAGAGCGCTGGGAAAGCTTAAGCGTTTGCTTCAAAAAAGCAAAAAGCGCTAAGTACCCACTGATTCACTCGGATTGTCAGCTTGCGGCTGCGATGTAATGGAAGCTGTTTTCGCCCCGCGCGACGTTTTGCACGCTGCTGATTTCGATCAAAATGTTGCGGCCGTTTGTGCCAACATGGATCGCTTTATTGGTTTCCAAGCGGTCAAAGTGCAGCTCGCCGGTTTGAAGAACGGTTCCTGCGTCATAATCCCAGACCGTGTAGCCAAAGGTGCAGGCCTCGTTCATGGGCTTTGACAACTGCACGGGCACACGGCTGTCCATGTCGTTTTTGTTTGCGCGGGACGCCTTGTCGCAAAAGCCGGCTTTCGCGGTTCCGTTGTTTCTGAAAGGATCGAAGAGCAGGTATTTTGCGTTTTTATCGCCGATCAGGGAGATAAGCTTTCTATAGGTGAGCTCTTGATTGCCGATCGCTTTGTAGGATTTTTCGACAGCCAAGCCCCCTTTGACAAAGAAGCGGTTGCCGTCGGCATACAGATCATAAAACGATTCGAAGGGCGGAAGGTCAAAGACAAAGAAGGCGTCCCAATTCTTTTCACAGTAGAAGGTGTTGTTTGTCATCACGGTGTCCTTCCACGAATACACCGGTCCCAGCGCAGCGTAGCGGTATTCGTCGCCCCAGTAGTCGATCAACGGATTGCCCGTTGCGCAGATGATATTGCTGTCCAGAATCGCGCCTTCTGCGCTTGCAAAGCGCACGCCGCCGTCCAGCACGCTGTTTCTGACCCGAACGCCCGGCACGTCGATCTCGATGTGAACCGCGATGCCGGAACGGTTGCCGAGGGAGGTGCATTTGTCAACGTCGATGTTCCAGTTGAAGTTGTCAAACCAGAGGTCGTTCGAGGTGTTGTTCGCAAAATAACAGCCGCGCCACGTGACATTTTTGCTGACCATCATCTTCGTCGTTGCGGGGTCTGCAGCGTCGTATTTTCCCCAGTCGATCTTTTTGCCGATATCGGTAAATACGCAGTCTTCCACAACGATGTTCATGCTGCGGAACCCTGCGCCAAAACCGCTTGTTCCGTCGTTGCCAAAGCGGCAGCGGCGAATCAGCACATCTTCGACCGTTCTGTCGTTGGAACCGTGGTCGCAGCCCAGACCGGCTGTACCGGCATTGTTGAACACGCAGTCCTCCACCAGAACATGCTGCGGTTTGCCCATGTTCACCATGGCTTTGTCCCAGATGCGCCCGGCGCAATTCGTAAAGGTCAGTCCGCGCAGGACGACATACTCGCTGCTGTTTATGTCAAGAATATAGGCGCCCGCACCGTTTTCGCCCTGCAGACCGCGTTCAATCTCGCAGCCGTCAGGATCTTTATCCGTTTTCAAATAGACTATGCCGGCCTCCTTATCGATATAGTAGGTATTGTCTTTCAGATCCTGCTTCGTCAGAACAGGCGCAATCGGTTCGCCGTCCAGAAGGATCAAATCCGATCTGCCGACGATCTCGTTGCCGGGTGTGTCGGGCTGGAACGGATAGTCATAGCTCCAGTCGTTTTCAAAGACGCTCTGCGTGTTTGTTGCTTTCCATCCGTCAAAGGGAACGGAGCCGGAAATCACGGTCTTGCCGGGGTTTTCGGCTTCAATGATCACAGGCTGCAGCTCTGTACCGCTTGCATTCAGGTTGATACCTGTTTCTTTGTACACGCCGGGGGCGATGATGAGCTTTGTGCCGGGCGAGGTAATAGATTCCACGCCCTTTTTGACCGTGGCAAACGGTGCGTCCTCTGTGCCGGGGTTGCTGTCGCTGCCGGTTTCGCCGTTGACATACAGCACCTTCTTGCTGCTCTGCCAGTCGGAAATGGTGCGGTTGACCCACATGTCGCGCTCATAATCTGCAAGAATATCCATATCGTCCTGTGTGAGCGCTTCGCCGTAAAGGCGGATATCATCCACCATTCCGTCGAAATACTCATTTTCAGCGTAGCCTGCGCCGATTCTGACGCCGTTGAGTACGGGCTTGACCGCTGCAGAAAAACGCTTTTTGGAATCGAACTTGCCGCAGTGATAAAACGTCACATTGCCTTCGCCCGGTTCATATACAACGCCGATATGGAACCAGCAGTGTCCCTGCGGGTGAACCACCCAGTCGTCCTTTGCGCCTTCGAACTTCTTCCAAAGGTTATATTCGAAGTTAAAAAACTGCGTGTTGTTTGCGCAAACGGCGTTTTCGGCGTACTGACCGCCGGCATTGCCCTGAACGGAGAACACGAGTTTTGTACTGTTGGTTCCCTTCACAGTTTCGCCTGTCCCTTTGTCTTCATAGCTCGGCGTGCCGGTGTGGACAAATTTGAGCGAAACGCGTCCGGTGCCTGTTTCGGTGTCCAGCAGCGTGCTGACGCGCGGTGCGTCCGGGTTTTCTCGCGTTTGAAGATCCCGGATGTTGACCCACATGGAAATCGTCAGCGCATCCTGCACCCCCATGTCCGGCACGGTCAGATACGTTTCGGGTTTTGTAAATTCCAGAGCACGGCGCAGGCCAAAGCGCCCGGTGACCAGCTTTGCGCCGGCACTGTTCGAAAGGCCGGCGCTTTCGCCGGAAAGGTTGTCCAAGCTTTCC
>JAFTCX010000055.1 GCA_017454485.1 Clostridia bacterium
GGCAACGACGCCTACCGCTGCGGCACCTATCACCGCCGGGGACGCAAGGCCTGCAGCAGCCACTTCATCAAGGTCGGAACGCTGGACGTGCTGCTGAAGGGCTATCTGCAAAGCGTGCGCGAAACCAGCGCGGCTATGATGCAGCAGCTTGAAAAGTCAATTACCGACGAAAAGGAAACCCTGAAAGCCCAGACCGACGCTGCCGCGCGGTTGGAGGATCTGCTGGCTGACGCGATCAGTGAACGCGCGATCCTTTCGCGGCAAATGGCGCGCGAAATCATGCGCAGCCCGGAAAAGGAAGCGCTGATCGAAACGACCTATGAAACCCTGCTGGGCGACTGCGACAAGCGCATCGAGGGGCTCCAAAATCAGATCGCGCTGACGCATGACAAGTACAACACCGTCATCCGGGTCAACCGCATCGCCAAAGAGACGATCGCCATTCTGGATAACATTCTCGACAAGAACAAGCTCGACCGGAACGACCTGGAATTCCTGCTGGAACGCATCTTCGTCTTTGAAGATCACATCCATGTCAAGCTCAAAAGCGACATCGAATCCATCCTGCAAAGCGGCGCGCTGCCCGAAGAAACGGAGGCCACCGTAAATTCTAATTCAGGCGTCATAAACAGCTTACACACGGTCATCGTCCAGCGCACGGAAAAGCGCGCGGACAAGGTTTATGACGTCAATGTTATCAGCAGCGGAGACCCGCTGGAGATTTACACCGACACGGAAGGCGAAGTGATCTTCAAAAAATACAGCCCGATCGGGGAGCTGGAGCCCTACACGAAGCAGTATGCGGAGGTGCTTTACCGCACGACGGGGCTGCCGGTCGTGATTTGCGACCGCGACCACATCATTGCGGCGGCGGGCGTTGCAAAAAAGCAGGTGCTGGAAAAGCGCATCTCGCCGGAGCTGGAAAAGGCGATGGAGTCGCGCAGCACGTTTCTCGCCTCGCGCAGCGACACGGTGCTGCCGGTGTGTGAGGACGCGGAAAAAACGGCGGCGATCATGGTGCCGATTCTCGGCGGCGGCGACGTGATGGGGGCGGTGCTGGTGCTCGGCGACGATTTGCCGAACCCGCCCGGAGCGACAGAGGAAAAGCTGGTGCAGGTGGCGGCGGGTTTTCTTGGAAAGCAGATGGAGGAGTGACGGCGGTAAGCCGTCAGCTGTTAGCTGTCAGCGGTTAGTCGTTAGTCGATAGTCGTTAGTCGTTAGTGGATAGGGAGCAGTTGAGCGCTTTTTTGCGGGATGTGAACCGCTGCGGCGCGAAAATTTCAGAATCCGTAGGGGCGGCCGGTGGCCGCAGAAAAAAGCTCCGGTGGAGCTTTTTTCGTTGTGGTTCCAATTTGGTTGCAGCAGCAACAAAGCACTTTCAAGGCGCGCGTTTTTTTGCTTGACTTTTTGGGTTGAAATGTGGTAAAGTAAGGATGCCAAACAAAAAGTTAATATCTATGCCTTGTTTTCTTTGTTTTATCCAGAGAAAAACAGTTGCATTTTGTTAAAAAGTGCAACCACTCTATAACTGTTTTTCTTTGATAAAACAAGGATAGATGACTTTTTGTTTGGCGACGAAATGGGATGCACTTTTTATGCGTCCTATTTGGGCGCATTTTTTGTTGCCCAAAACAACATTTTTTTCCGAAAGGGGAAGATCAACATGAAAAAAGCCCGAACACGAACCAAACAAATTTTGTCCGTCTTGCTGGCTGTGGTGATGGTGCTGACAACAGTGCCTATGATTTTTGTCTCAGCTACGCAAGACAGAACTGCAAATTTTTACAGGAATTATGCGACAAGTGATAATCCGGGACAGTTCATGGTTAATATTGCTTTAGCGCAATTGGGCCGCAGCACTTCGAGTATGGGTTATACTGAAGCTTGGTGCGCAAACTTTGTCTCGGACTGTGCAAGACTCGCAGGACAATCTGACGCAATTCCAGCGCATGCTTATGTTCCTACGCTTTGGAATAATATTCTCAACGCCGGTGGTCGAGAAGTTTATGACCGAAAAGTAGGCGACATCATCTTTTATGATTGTCCGAGTTGTGACACAGACGGCGATGGGGTTTCTTTGCAACATGTTGGTATTGTAATAGATGGTACCTACTCTGTTGAAGGCAATTATTCTTCTAGTGTAAAAAAAGTATCAAGCTTTACTGATAGTAATGGTCATACGACAGGCTCAGGTAAGGTAAAAAGAAGGTATTTGAGACCGAATTATACTACCACCACAGCGCCCACATATGCTGATCTTGGCGATGATTTTTGGGCATACATAGGAAATCAAGGCTGCGAAAAATGGGTTGCCGGGCAAGGAACTAATGTTCAAGGTGAAGCTTGTACTGGCGATATCAATCAAATGTGGCATTTTATTCGGCAAGAAAACGGAAGCTATTGCATTCTTTGTCTTTCTAATTCTTATGCAATGGATGTATCACATGGGAGCAGTAATGCGGGGTCAAACCTTCAGTTGATGCCTTATGTTGCAAATGCAGCCCAACAATTCTTTATATATTATAAAGATAATGCTTGCTATTTTAAGGCTTCATATGCAAATTTGTGGGTGGATATGGATCAGTCTACTTTTAATGTAGCAATGTGGAATGAAAGTAATGACTATGCACCTCAAAAATTCAATATACAAAAAATTGATTATAAAGGATACCTTCCACAAGACATAGGAACTGATTTCTATGCTATAATTAAAAATTCGTCAACAGGAAAATGGTTGACAGATAGAAATTATAATGTTCAGGGAGAAGATGCTGCTTGCGCTTATAATCAGATATGGCATTTTGTCAGACATGGGGATAGGTGCTATAGTATGCTTTGCAATACTTCTAATGCAATGGATGTTTCACAAGGTAGTAGTACAGCGGGTACAAACCTTCAAATTATGCCGTATGTTGCAAATGCAGCACAACGTTTTTATATTTATTATAAAGACGGAGGATATTATTTCAAGTCTTCTTATTCAGATCTAATGATTGATATGGATCAGTCAGACTTTAGTGTTTCAATGTGGAATTGCAATTTAGATTATCCTCCTCAAAAATTTGAAATAATTAAAGTGAATAAAGACTTTACTCACACTTGGAACAGCGGTAGCGTGACCAAAGCCGCCACCTGCACAGCGACCGGTGTGAAGACTTACACCTGCACGGTCTGCAACGGAACCAAAACCGAAACCATTTCCATCAACGCAAATAATCACGTCAACACCAAAAACGTCGCCGCCGTTGCTTCCACCTGTACGGTGAAGGGCTACACCGCCGGTGTCTACTGCAACGACTGTAAAAAATACATCAACGGTCACGCGGAGCAGCCGCTTGCCGCGCATCAGACGACCTTGATCAATGCCAAGGCTGCAACCTACGACGCGACAGGTTACACCGGCGACCAGTATTGCGCGGTCTGCAAACAGACGATCACCTACGGGACCGTGATCCCGAAGCTGACAAAGCCGGATGAACCGACCAATCCGACCCAGCCGACGAATCCAGCACCGCAGCCCCAGACGCAACCCTCTGGCGGTTGTGCCTATTGCGGCCAGACCCACACTGGCTTCCCCGGTATTCTGATCGGCTTCTTCCACAGCATCCTCGCGCTGTTTGGCCTTCGCAAATAAATCAATCATTTCACAAACGCCCGCCGAGGTTTTCCCCGGCGGGCATTGCACTGCCTTTTTGCACGGTTTTCTTTTGCTTACTTTTCTTTCCAAAAAGAAAAGTAAGTTTCTTTCAAAATCTATGGCAATCGGCGGACAGTTGTGGTATAATCAGGAAAAGGCAAGGCGTTTGGCGTGTCTTGCCGGTTTCTCAAACGAGGGGCAGAGGTGATTGTGATGACAGAACAAAAGGGAAAACGGCTGTTGATTTATAACCCGTGCGCCGGAACCGACCGCAACCGGCCGCCGCTGCACGCGCTGCTGACGCTTTTGCAGCGCTCGCTCGGCGCGATGGAGGTGCACTGCACGGAGTATCCCGGCCACGCGTATGAGCTTGCGCGTGCGCACGGCGCCGACTGCGACACCGTTGTGTGCTGCGGCGGCGACGGCACGCTCAACGAGGTCGTGCACGGGCTGCTGGAAATCGGCGCTTCGCCGCGCATCGGCTACATTCCGGCGGGCTCCACCAACGATATGGCAAGCAACATCGGCATCCCGTCCGATTATCGGGACGCCGCCGCGCTGGTTGCCGACGGCCACGTCAACAGCTACGATATCGCCGCGTTCAACGAGCAGAAGTTTACCTATATGGCGGCGTTCGGTCCGGGCGTGTCGGTGTCGTTCAGCACACCGCAAAAAATGAAGAACCTGCTCGGCCACAAGGCGTATATGCTCAACGGCTTCGTTTTTCAGCTCATTCCGACGCTCAAGCAGGTCAAGCCGCGCCGTGTGAAGATCACCTATGACGGCGGCGTGATCGAGGACGACTTTTATTTCGGCGCGGTCTCCAACGCGTTGACGGCCTCCGGCATTTTCAAGTTCAACAAAAGCGACGTCTGCTTTAACGACGGACAGTATGAGGTCATGCTGGTGCGTCGGCTCGAAAGCCCGCTGCAGGTGTTTTCCATGCTTGCCAAAATGCGCAGACGCGATTACGACGGCGACACGCTGCTGTTTTTCCATGCGTCAAAGCTGCATTTTGAGTTCGACGAGCCGCTGGTCTGGACGCTGGACGGCGAAAGCAGCGGCGAGGTACGGGATGTGCACCTGGAGGTGCTGCCCCGCGCCATTCGGCTGTTTTCTCCAAAAGGATCGTGTTTTTTGCCGGACGAACAGACCGCTTTGCAGCAATCATAAATCAAAGGGGCTGTCACATTTAGCGAAAAGCGTCAAAGCAAACAAAGAAGTGCTTGCATCACAAACGATTCTGTGATGCAAGCATGCTTTTTCGTTAGAATCTATCGAAAAAAGAATGGTTGATATGCTTTGACTCGTCGTTTTTTCTCCCTCGGCGTACTTTTGTACAGCCTTCGGTCGAATAAAACGCCGTTTTCATCTAAATGAGACAGCCCCTTCAACTTGTGCTAGCAGCTAACGGCTAACGGCTAACAGCTAACAGCTACCTCAGTCCATCTTCGGCAGCGTTGCAAAGCTTGCCTGCAGCTCCTCGTCGGTCGGAATATAATCGTCCATCTTGCCGTCGTGGAACTTCTCATAGGCGACCATATCGAAATAGCCGGTGCCGGTCAGGCCGAAGACGATCGTCTTCTCCTCGCCGGTCTCTTTGCATTTGAGCGCTTCGTCAATCGCGGCCTTGATCGCGTGGGAGCTTTCCGGCGCGGGCAAAATGCCTTCCACGCGCGCAAACTGCTCTGCGGCGGCGAACACGTCGGTCTGCTTGACGCTGACCGCTTCCATCAGACCGTCGTCATAAAGCTGGGAGAGCACGGGGCTCATGCCGTGATAGCGCAGACCGCCGGCGTGGTTCGGCGCGGGGATGAAGTTGCTGCCGAGCGTGTACATCTTCGCCAGCGGGCAGACCATGCCGGTGTCGGCAAAGTCATAGGCGTAAACGCCGCGTGTGAAGCTCGGGCAGGACGCAGGCTCCACGGCGATGATGCGGTAGTCCGCCTCGCCGCGCAGCTTTTCGCCCATGAACGGCGCGATCAGACCGCCGAGGTTGGAACCGCCGCCGGCGCAGCCGATGATGATGTCGGGCTTGATGCCGTATTTGTCGAGCGCGGCCTTGGTCTCCAGACCGATCACGCTCTGGTGCAGAAGCACCTGGTTGAGCACGGAGCCGAGCACATAGCGGTAGCCGGGCGTGCTTGTTGCAACTTCAACCGCTTCACTGATCGCGCAGCCCAGCGAGCCGGTGGTGCCGGGGTGGGCGGCGAGGATGCGTTTGCCGACCTCGGTCGACATCGACGGCGACGGCGTGACAGACGCGCCGTAGGTGCGCATCACTTCGCGGCGGAAGGGCTTTTGCTCATAGCTGACCTTGACCATGAACACCTTGCAGTCGAGATCGAAGTAGGAGCACGCCATGGAAAGCGCGGTGCCCCATTGACCGGCGCCGGTTTCGGTCGTGACGCCTTTGAGTCCTTGCTTTTTGGCGTAATACGCCTGGGCGATGGCGGAGTTCAGTTTGTGGGAGCCGGAGGTGTTGTTGCCTTCAAATTTGTAATAGATTTTTGCCGGGGTGCCGAGCTTTTCTTCCAAACAGTAGGCGCGCACGAGCGGCGAAGGCCGATACATTTTGTAGAAATCGCGGATCTCCTGCGGAATCTCAATGTAGGGCGTTGTGTTGTCAAGCTCCTGCGCAATGAGCTCTTCACAGAACACGGGTGCCAGCTCTTCGGGCTTCATGGGCTCGTGGGTGCCGGGATTCAGGAGCGGTGCGGGTTTGTTTTTCATGTCGGCACGGACGTTATACCATGCCGTCGGCATCTCCTTTTCTTCAAGATAGATTTTGTACGGGATCTTACTCATGTCTTTCAGTCCTTTCTGTCAAATTTTGATCCGAGGATCCCCGTTTTGCTGAAACAGGGAAAAGAAAAACTCCTGTCTCAGCTGCTTTGCTGGGACAGGAGAGAAGTCTCTCTTGCGGTGCCACCCGGCTTGACGCTTTCGCGCCCACTTTACGCATACAACGTGATATGCTGACCTTTTTTAACGGAGCGTCGATCTCCGGCTCACATACTCATGCGTACACTTTCTGCTCGCCCTCGGAAGTCCATTCGACCGTGCATCTTCTGCCGCGCTTTCACCGTCCGCGGCTCGCTTTGAGAACAGCGGCACTGTCTACTCACTCTTCCTCATCGGTTTAACACACTATAGCACGAAAGCAAACATTTGTCAATCACTTTTTGGAAAATAACGATAAAAAATAATTAAAACGAATTCGGCAGATTGCTTTGAAAAAGGGGTAGACTTTTTGCGCCTTTCGTGATACAATATCACGGTTATGAATACCAAGGGTTATTTTTGACAATCGTATGATCGTGAGGTGGGTCGATGACAAAGAAGGAATTGATGCAACGAAAAGCGCTGGATCTTGTGCTCCGGCGACTGCTTCGCTATGTGGATAAAGACCCGCAGCGCAACATTCTGCGCGTTTTGAAAATTGCCGGAAAGCTTGCCGGCAGCACCTTTCCGAAAAAGAACCTCGAAGCCATGCAGCGCACGGTTGCTTCCGGCGAGGGCGCATATTATCAGTTTGCGCTGAACATTCTGCGCGATACCGACCGCGCCTATCTGCGCAAGCTGATCCTTGCGCTGGCGCTCGGCGCCGGCTTGCATGGAACCAGAGCTGTGCGCGCTAACCGGGAGGTTTATCATTGCAACATTCCGTTTTTGATCCTCATGGATCCGACCAGCGCGTGCAACTGCCATTGCAAGGGCTGCTGGGCGGCGGAATACGGGCACAAGAACAGCCTGACGTTTGACGAGATGAACAGCGTTGTCACCCAGGGAAAGGCGCTGGGCACGCATGTCTATATGTTCACGGGCGGCGAGCCGCTGCTGCGCAAGCGCGACCTGATCCGCCTGTGCGAAGCGCACCCCGACTGTGCGTTTCTTGCCTACACCAACGCCACGCTCATTGACGAGGCGTTTTGCGACGAGCTGCTGCGTGTGGGCAATATGACGCTTGCGATCAGCATTGAGGGCACGCAGAAAACGACCGACGCGCGCCGCGGCGAGGGAATGTATGACGCGGCTGTGCGCGCGATGGAATTGCTCAAGCGCAAGGGCGTCCTTTTCGGCATGTCGGTCTGTTATACGCGCGAGAATGTCGAGATGGTCACCGGCGACGCGTTTTTGGACAAGATGGTTGCGTTGGGCGTGAAGTTCGGTTTCTATTTCAACTATATGCCGGTCGGTCAAAACGCACCGGCAGAGCTGATCCCGACGCCGGAGCAGCGCGCTTTTATGTATCGCTGGCTGCGCAAAACGCGCAACAATGCAACCGGGAAATCGCTGTTTGTCATGGATTTTCAGGACGACGGCGAATTTGTCGGCGGCTGCATCGCCGGCGGACGCAACTATTTCCACATCAACGCCGCAGGCGATATGGAGCCGTGCGTGTTCATTCATTTTTCCGATTCCAACATCCGCGAAAAAACGCTGCTGGAGGGTCTGAAAAGCGACCTGTTTATGGCGTATTATCACAACCAGCCGTTCAACGACAACCATCTGCGCCCCTGTCCGATGCTGGAAAACCCGCAGTGCCTGCGCAAGATCATTGCCGAGACCGGCGCGAAATCGACCAATCTGGAAGGGGAGGAGACGGCGGACAGCCTTTGCAGCAAGTGCGACCGGTTTGCGGCCGCGTGGGCGCCGGTGGCGCAGGAGCTTTGGGACACTACGCCGCACCCACACCCGAAAACACAGTTTTACCGTGACACCCCCGAAGGCAGAGCCGCAGCGGAGAATGCCAAATAATGTACAATTGTCACAGATTTGTAAACTTAAAAGCACGCCGATTGACAAACAGACCCAAAAAGACTATAATCAAGTCAACAAGCAAATGCAATGGAGGTACATTTATGAAAAAAACAATATCTCTTTTCCTTTCCGTACTGATGCTGCTTTCCGTGTTCGGCATGTTTGCCGCGGCGGAGGATACGCAGACCTATACCGTGACCTTTGTGGTCAACGGCACCACCGTTTCCACCCAGACCGTTGCGGAAGGTGAAACGCCGGAAGCACCCGCGGAACCCGCCGCTTATACGGATGCAGAGGGCAAGGTTTATGAGTTCCACGCATGGATCTCCTCGGTGGAGACCGATCCCGAAAAGCGCTTTTATCCCGACACGCTGCCGGCTGTGACCTCGGACGTGACTTACACGGCGGAATTCTATGTGACGTTTGAACCGTCCAAAGATACGACCGTCACCCTCTTCTCCTTCCTGCAGAGCATTTTCCAGAACATTACGAAGGTTTTTGCAGCAGCCACTGATACGGTGAAGACCTGGACCGATCACATCGGCATCGCCAGCGACTTCGTCAAAGAGCTGTTCGAAAACGTGTTTTAAACCGACGAACTTCTAAGGACCCACTATTCAATGCATCGCGCCGCAAACCGGATGGTTTGCGGCGTTTTGGCGCGCGCTTGGTTTCGGCGGCGGGGCGGGACTGCGCGGCTGTGCCGCGCAAAAGGGGCGCAGGAGATTTCTGAACAGCGATGGAAGCGCCCTTTTGCGCCCCTTTGAACCGCGCGCAGCGCGGTTCGTCCCGCCCCGCCGCCGTGCCGCGCAGAATCTGTGCGGCAAAGGGCGCGTTGCAAAATAACGGCTCACAAAAATAAAGGCACCGACATTCCCGAAAAGGGTTGGCCGGTGCCTTCATTTGTGGTAAAATTATGGTGTGAGCAAAAACCTTACCAAAGCAGAGTATAGCATAGTTGAACGAAA